>JBJEYY010000109.1:0-2344 GCA_051887095.1 Faecousia sp.
CAGCCTTTCCGCGAACCGGGGCGATACACCCCGGTTCGCGGTACTTTTCGTACCAGAATTGTACCAGAATTAGGCTGGTTCCAATGCGTCCAATGTGTCTGGATGGGACGTGTCCCGGCGGTTTGAAAACGCGGCGGAAAATTTGCCGATTGCTTCCTGCCGGATGGGCTCCTGAACGTGGAGGTAATGGACCGTCATATCCACATCGGCGTGTCCCACGATGCTCTGAATGGTAGCCAGATCAACGCCCAATGCCTGCATCTGGGAAACGTAGGTGTGCCGGCAACTGTGGGGCGTCAGCGGGCGCACACCCTCCACGCTTCTCACTGCCTCGTCAAATTTCTTCCGGAAGGTGGAGGGGTTGCAGGGCATGTTGAGCTTGCGCATCTCCCAGATGAACTTCTTGTCCGTCTCCCGCAGCAGTTTGGCACAGTAACGAACGTTCTCCGGCACCGGGATGCAGCGGTAGCTGTCGAAGGACTTGGGCGTTCCGATTTTTGCTGTGCCCTTCTCCATAACCACCGCCTGCTCAATGGTGATGGTAGAGCCGTCCTCCGCAATGTGCCGGGGTTCCAAAGCCAGCAACTCCTGGGTTCGCATTCCTGTGCCCAGCATCAACCGGATGCTCCAGCCGATCTGGTTTTCGGGAAGGTTGTCCATGAGAAGCTGGACTTCTTCAGCTGTGAAGGCTTCCTTCCGTCTGGGTGGGCCCTTACGCATTTTCTCGGCGAACCGCACCGGATTCTTGGGGATCAGATCGTTGGCCTCGGCCTTGTTGAAAATCTGGAACAGCATTCCCCGGCAATGGGCAAGGCAGGAATCAGAGCGCCCCTCCCGTCGGAGCTTTTTCAGAAACTGCTCCACATCGTAGGCCTTAATTTCCGCCAGCTTTCTCCGGGAGAAACCGTTTTTCAGCAGACACAGGGTGTACTTGTAGCTTTCCTGGGTGGTGGGTTTGATGTTGTCCAAGTGGCTGTCGTACCAGATGTCCGCCCACTCCGGGAAGGTATAATCCATCCCGGACAGCAGTCCTGCCTCCTTCGCCCGGCAGTAGGCCTGCATTTTCTTTTTTACTTCGGCTTGGGTATCGCCGTAAAAGGATTTGTATTTTCGTTTGCCGTTGGACTGAAAGCCATCCATGATGGTGCATTCCCAACGACCGTTTTTTCTGCGGCGAATGGTTCCCTCGCCGTTGGTTCTTCTCTTTGCCATTAAACTCCTTTCCGCTGGCAAGCAGAGTGTTTCGTCACCCTGATTGTACAGCATAGCAGATGATTTTGTAAAGGATGCAGCGGTGCAACTTCGCCGAATTTTTCGGCGAAGTATCAAACCGCCGTGCGGTATGTGCGATTGGTGCGATAATCAGGCACCGGGCGGCGCGTCAGAAATATCGCACGTATCGGAAGTATCGGACGTTCTCTCCAGAATCAGATACTTCACATTTTCCTCCCGCCGCCCCACATAGCGGATGCTGTAGCGTTCAGACAGCTCTCTGGTTTTGGCGTTGAGCTTTCGCACCAGAGAGTTGGGCTTAGCAAGGAGGGACGGATTGATTTGCAGAAGGGCTTCCAACAGCTCCGTGGCTGTTCCCTTCCACGAAGGCTTGTCTTGCAGGAAACTTCCCACCGCCGCAAGGATTGGATCCTCCGGTTCCTCTTCCTGAGAATCCGCATAGCTTAAGAATTTCCAAATCTTTTTCTCCCGGTCAAAATCCAGCATCAGCTTTTTGTCCGGGTGCTCCCGGCTGGTGACGGTAAGTGAGCCTTGCGTCCCCAGCCGGTTTTCTTTTTCCAGAATCAGGGAACCGTCGGCACAGCCGATTAGCCCGGTGGTGCCGGAGATTTTATCCACCGCGTCGTCGGCCTCCTGCTTTCGGGTGTGATGCACCAGAAGGATGGTCAGGTCGAAGCGGTCGGCGATTTGCTTCAGTACCGTCAGGGTGGCGTAGTCCCCGGCGTAGCTGTAGCTGTCCGCTTTCAGCTGGCGGATTTTTTGCAGGGTGTCGATGATGACGAACTTGGTTTCCGGGTGGTCGCTCAGGAAATTGGTGAGCTGTTCTTCCAGTCCGCTTCCTAGAAGCTCCGCGTCTGTTGCGATGGTCAGATCGCCGGTTTCGCCGCCGGTGACTTCCACCAGACGGCGCTGGAGCCGCTGATCGGTGTCCTCCAAGCTCAGGTAGAGCACGCCGCACTGCCGGGTTTTCAGCTCCCACACCGGCAGCCCCAGACTGACGCTGTGGGCCAGCCACAGTACCATCCAGGACTTTCCGATTTTGGAAGCACCCGCCAAAAGATACAGCCCCTTGCCCAGCAGCCCTTCGATCAGCTCCGGGTTGTCCGGGAAC
>JBJEYY010000110.1:0-12818 GCA_051887095.1 Faecousia sp.
GTGTCCTCGGTGACGCCGATCTGGGTCTTGAACATCAGGTTGAACTTGCGGATGGGGGTGAAATTGTGCTTGCCGCAGTTGGGGCAGACCACGTCCTCATGCTCGGCCACAAACTTGTCCATCTCCTCGAAGCTCATGGCATCCACGTTGACGCCGTGGCCGGACTCGCTGGCTTCAATCAGCTTGTCCGCTCTCTGCCGGGAGCCACAGCCCTTGCAGTCCACCAGGGGGTCGGAGAAGTTGCCCACATGGCCGGTGGTGACCCAGGTGGTGGGGTTCATGAGGATGGCGGCATCCAGGCCCACGTTATAATCGGACTCCTGCACGAACTTTTTCAGCCACGCCTTCTTCACGTTGTTTTTAAACTCCACACCCAGGGGGCCGTAGTCCCAGGCGTTGGCGAGGCCCCCGTAAATCTCGGAGCCCGCATAGACGAAGCCACGGTTCTTGCAGAGATTTACAATCATATCCAGTGTTTTCTCGCTGTTTTTCATGGTATTTCCTCCAAAAATCGGTTATTTCCAAAAGTCACCTTATTATACAGGGGTTTCCCGGGGAAATCAAGGGGGAACGAATTGACAATTTACAATTCGGCACCCTTCAGCTGATCGACAAATTGGTGTTTGTAGAGAAGCGCCCCAAATTACCTGTCATTGCGAACCAGCGCGCACGCTGGTGTGGCAATCCCCCGGATGAATGGAACCAGGTAACGATTACCACCAAAAATCGCAACATTTCCCCGTTCTATGGGGCAATTGTCGATACATATCCTCTCTAAGTAAGGGGATTGCCACACCAGGCTGCGGCCTGGTTCGCAATGACAGGTAATTTGGGGCGCATCCCTACAAACACCAATCTGTCATTGTGCTGTGAGTTGTCAGGAAATTGTCAATTGTCAATTGGCTCATACTCCGGTCCCAGATCCTGGAGCATCATCTGGTAGCACTGCTCCGAGATTTCCACGGCGGTGCGGCCCTGCTGTTCCTGGGGGGAGATCACGCCGATCAGGTGGAGCTTGACCTGGGAGGGGCGCAGATGGGCCAGGTTGTGGAAGATATGCTGGGTGCCCGCCAGACTGCATACCACGATGGGGACTTCCGTCTTCATGGCGATCTTGAAGGCCCCCGCCCGGAAATGCTGGAGACGGCCGTCCTTACTGGTATAGCCCTCGGGGAACACGGCCACGCTGACCTCGTCGTCCTTGATGAGCTGGATGCATTTGAGGATGGTTTTCAGGGCCTCCCGGTCGTTCTCCCGGTTGATCATCTGGCACATGATCTTGTGCATGATTTTGCCCACGATGAACATGGACTGGTTCTCCCGCTTGGAGATGAAGGCCAGCTGGGCCTTGGGGAAGCTTTGCAGCAGCAGCACCGGGTCGGCATCGCTTAGGTGGTTGCACACCAGCAGGAACCGGCCCTCCTGGGGAAGCTGCTCCAAGCCCTTCTTCTCAATGTGTACCCTGGCCAGGATCGGCAGGGCCTGAATATAGAGATTTGCCACCGTGCGGTAGAATTTGCTGTCGTGGAGCTGAGGCTTGTCAAAGTCCACCAAGGCGCAGACTGCCCACAAAAACAGGAAGGCCAGCACCAAAAAGCCAAGAAAGCCCCCCACAAAGGCCACCGGCAGCACCCACCAGGTAAAGCCGGTCACACAGAACAGCACCGCAGCCAAAACCACGGACGCAAGGGTGATTCCACAAAGCAGCATAGGGATTCCTCCAATAGTGAAGTTGATTTGAAAGCGGGACGAAGAGAAATTGGTGTTTGGCGGGCTGCGTCCCAAATTACCTGTCATTGCGAACCAGGCCGCAGCCTGGTGTGGCAATCCCCCGGTAAAATGAGGAAACGGAGCGAAAACGGGCCTAAATCCTTGGGGGATTGCCACACCAGTGTGCGCACTGGTTCGCAATGACAGCATTTTTCATGGCAATGACAGCATATATTCAACAAACACCAATTTTTCACTCTGCCCGGGAAAGCAATGGGGCGTTTGGATCATTATACTCTCTTTTCTCCCTTGAAACAAGGGGGAATTTACGCGGATGGACAAGGTTTTTTCACTTAGGGGTGGAAATCCGGAGGAAAAACTGCTATAATACATTGATGCATGGCCCGCTGTACCGGGCCGGCGATTCTTACATACAAGGATGGATGAAACTATGGGACTGAGTGCCTCCGCGCCCTGGCTGGCGTATTACGGAAAAACCCCCGCTTCTTTGGATTATCCCCACAAAACCATGTACCAAATGGTTGCCCTGGCCGCTAAGAAATATCCGGATAACGTGGCCTATGTGTTCATGGGCAAGGAAACCACCTACCGGGCCTTTATGAAGCGGATTGACGCCGCCGCCCGGGGCCTTGTCCACATGGGCATCGGCAAGGGCGACCGGGTGACCATCTGCATGGCCAATACCCCCCAGGCGCTGGACTGCTTCTACGCCCTGAACCGGATCGGGGCCATCCCCAACATGATTCACCCCCTGTCCGCCGCCAAGGAGATTGCCTTCTACCTGAACTTCTCCCATTCCAAGGCCATTCTGACCCTGGACCAGTTTTATGAGAAGGTGGAGAGCATCCTGCCGGAGCTGGAGAATCCCACGGAAATTCTCATCGCCCGGATTCAGGAGGAGCTGCCCTTCCCCTTAAGCGCCCTGTACCCTCTGACAAAAAAAGCCCGGGCCGTGAAGAAACTGCCCAAAACCGGCTATACTTACTGGCATGACATGGTGGCCGCGGGCAGGGGACAGACCCTTCCCCAGGACGATGGCGCCTTTGACGAGTGCGCTGCCATCCTCTATTCCGGCGGCACCACCGGTACCACCAAGGGCATTATGCTCAGCAACCTGAATTTCAATGCCCTGGGCATGCAGACCATCGCGGCCTCCGGCTACGAGAGCGTGGCCGGGATGAAGATGCTCTCCGTCATGCCCGTGTTCCACGGCTTCGGCCTGGGCATCGGCATCCACACCGCCCTCATCGGCGGCGCTACCTGCATCCTGGTGCCCCAGTTCAGCGTGAAAACCTACGCCGACGTGCTGGTGAAGCAGAAGCCCAACCTGATCCCCGGCGTGCCCACCTTGTTCGAGGCCCTGCTCCGGGCCCCCAAGCTGGAGGGCGTGGACCTGAGCTTCCTCAAGGGCATCTTCTCCGGCGGCGACAGCCTGAGCCCCGAATTAAAGAAGAAGGTGGACGCCTTCCTTCGTGCCCACAACTGCGACCAGCAGATTCGGGAGGGCTACGGCACCACCGAGTGCGTCACCGCCTCCTGCCTGACCCCCAAGGATTATGCCCGGTCCGGGTCCATCGGCGTGCCCTTCCCGGACACCTTCTACAAAATCGTCACCCCCGGCACCACCCAGGAGGTGCCCGCCAACACCGAGGGCGAGATCTGCATCTCCGGCCCCACGGTGATGATGGGCTACATGGACAATCCCGAGGAGACCGCCGCCACCCTGCGCCGCCACTACGACGGCCGCATCTGGCTCCACACCGGGGACCTGGGCCATATGGACCAGGACGGCTTCGTCTACTTCCGGCAGCGGATCAAGCGGATGATCGTCACCTCGGGCTACAACGTCTACCCCTCTCAGCTGGAGAACATCATCGACAGCCATGAGAAGGTGCTGATTTCCTGTGTCATTGGCGTGAAGGACGACTACCGGGGCCAGCGGGTCAAGGCCTACGTGGTGCCCATGCCCGGGGTGGAGCCCACCGAGGAACTAAAGCAAGAGCTGCTTTCTTACTGCTCCGGCCGGATCGCGAAGTACGCCATGCCTCGGGAGCTGGAGTTCCGCAAGGAGCTGCCCAAGACCCTGGTAGGAAAGGTTGCCTACCGGGTGCTGGAAGAGGAAGCCGCCGCCGGAGTGCGGTAATCCCTACGGTACGGCAGAGGGAAAATTGAGCTGTACTCAGCAGATAGACAAATTGGTGTTTGGCGAATAAACGCTGTCATTGCCACGAAAAACGCTGTCATTGCGCGCCAGTGCGCACACTGGCGCGGCAATCCCCCGGTTAGAGGGGAAATGTATCGAAAAGAGCCCTGGAGAACAGGGATTGTTATGGTTCTTGGCGGTAATCGTTACCTGGTTCCTTTCAACCGGGGGATTGCCACACCAGTGTGCGCACTGGTTCGCAATGACAGATAATTTGCAATGTGCCTTTTACACACCAATTTGCCGCTCTGGGTTATTCTGCCGTGCATTCTATTACCTGGGAGGTTTACCATGAAACTGCGAAAAAATCCCGCCGTCTTTGCCGGGATGATGCTTGTGCTGGGGCTGGCTGCCCTGGCGCTGCGGCTGGCGCTGTACCGGACCTGCGTGGATGAAAAGGGACTGCTGATCCCGGGGACCTCCCTGGAGCTTATGGTCTGGGTCGTTACCGGAGCGGCCTGCGTTTTGGCGGCCTGCTCCGGCGGCGAGCCCCGGCAGCGGCGCCTGCCCCGGCTGGAGGCTCTGGGGGAGCTGCTGGCAGCGGTGGGCATCGTCTTTGCCATGCCGGAGGGGCTGCGTATGGCCGTCACTGTGCTGGACAAGGTCCGCCTGGGCCTCTCCCTGGCGGCGGTGGTGGGCCTGGCCTGGGGAGCCGCCGCGCGGCTGCAAAGCAAAAAGCCCCATGTGCTCTGTTATGGGTCGGCCTGCCTGTTCTTTGCCCTGAATGTGGTGTGCCGTTACCGCAGCTGGGTTTCCCATCCCCAGTTCCAGGACTACCTGTTCCCCCTGCTGGGGGCCCTGGCCATGATGGTCTTTGCCTATCTGCGCTGCGTGCCGGAGAAATACCGGACCCGGCGGGTGATGGGACTGCTGGGGGGCTTTGTGTGCCTGGCGGCTATGGCAAAGACCGATTTTCTGCCCATGTACTTCGGCTGCGGGCTCTGGATGCTGACCAATGCCGATGCCCCGGGGGAGCCGGTATGAATATGGAGCTGCCTGAATATGTTCTGGACTGCGTGAACCGGCTGGAAAACGCCGGGTTTCAGGCCTGGGCCGTAGGCGGCTGCGTCCGGGACGCGCTTCTGGGGAAAAACCCTCAGGACTATGACCTGTGCACCGACGCCCTTCCGGAGCAGACCCAGGCCCTTTTCCCGGACCGGGAGCTGGTGCTTGCCGGGGTGAAGCACGGCACCGTGGGCGTGGTTACAACGGGCGGTGTGGTGGAGATCACCACCTTCCGCACCGAGGGGGACTACTATGACGGACGGCATCCTCAATGGGTTCATTTTGTGCCGGAGCTGCGGGAGGATCTACGCCGGCGGGATTTCACCATCAATGCCATGGCCTGGAGCCCACTCAGGGGCTTACAGGACCCCTTCGGCGGACAGGAGGATCTGGGAAGCGGAATCCTCCGGGCTGTGGGCGACCCGGAACAGCGGTTCCGGGAGGATGCCCTGCGGATCCTCCGGGGCGTGCGGTTCGCCTGCCGGTTCCGCCTGACGGTGGAGGAGAATACCCTCGGGGCTATGGAGTCGCTCTCAGCGCTGATGGAGGGCCTTTCCCGGGAGCGGGTATTTGGGGAGCTTTGCGCATTGCTCCCGGGGATCACTACGGAGCAGCTGCTTCGGTTCGCTCCGGTGATCACCGGAGCCATCCCGGAGCTTCAAGCGATGGTGGGCTTTGACCAGCGTTCCCCCCACCACGCCTATGACCTGTACACCCACACCGCCCACGTCACCGGGGCTGTGCCGGGAGATCTGACATTGCGCTGGGCGGCGCTTTTGCACGATGTGGGAAAGATTTCCACATTTTCCCTGGATGAAACCGGACGGGGCCACTTCTACGGCCACGCGGGAGCAAGCGCGGAGGCTGCGGACGCCATTTTGCGCCGCCTGAGGGCCCCCACTGCCCTGCGGGAGCGGGTGACCACCCTGATCCGCAGCCACATGACCCGTTTAGAGGAGGACAAGCGTATTCTCAAGCGCCGTGTCCGGACCCTGGGCTGGGAGGCGGTGGAACAGCTGCTTAGGCTTCAGGAGGCGGACATGGGCAGCAAGGGCACCGGGGAGGAACAGGATTTTGACCAGTTCCGCCGGATTCGCGCCCTTCTGGAGGAAATCCGGGCGGAAAACGCCTGCCTCCGGCTTCAGGATCTGGCAGTGAACGGCAATGACCTGATGGCCCTGGGACTCCGGGGCCCGGAAATCGGGAAGACCCTGAACGCCCTGCTGGACGCTGTCCTGGACGAGCGCATCCCCAATGACCGGGAAGCCCTGCTGCGGGAAGCAGGGAAAATTGTTGTTTAGCGCACTAAAAAAGGACTGTCATTGCGAACCAGCGCGCACGCTGGTGTGGCAATCCCCCAACTTTTTAGGATACTAACGTAGACGTTATCCCCGTTTTTCGGAGTTCTCGGAAGAACCGGGGGATTGCGAGCCAGTGTGGGCACTGGCTCGCAATGACAGCGTTTATTCTACAAACACCAATTTGTCCTTCTGACGGGATACGCTGACGAGGAAAAAGTATGAAGAATAAGAAGAAAAAACTTGCTGGGCTCCTGTCTTCGGTGGCGGCGCTGCTGGCGGTTCTGACGGGAATCCTGCTGGGGGAGGACTACCTGCTGCCCCTGGTGGAGGAGCCTTCCCGGAGTGCCGGGGAGGGGCTTTCCGTCCATTACATCGATGTGGGTCAGGCGGACAGCATCCTGCTTTCCTGCGATGGAGAATTCATGCTCATTGACGGGGGCAATGTGGACGACGGACGGCTGGTGGTTTCCTACTTGGAGCAGCAGGGGGTCTCCGAGCTGAAAGCGGTGATCTGCACCCACGCCCACGAGGATCATGTGGGAGGCCTGGCCGCCGTGCTGGCGGTGTACCCCACCCAGGCGGTCTACAGCCCCACCACTACCTATGCGTCCAAGTGCTTTGACGATTTTATGCGGTATGTTGACCAGCAGAGGCTCACCGTGACAGCGCCGGTGCCGGGGGACGGATTTGACCTTGGCTCCGCCCGGGTCACCATCCTGGGGCCGGTGAAGGACTACCCGGATACCAACAATACCTCCATCGTCACCCGGGTGGACTATGGGAAGACCTCCTTCCTCTTCACCGGGGACATGGAGCAGGAGGCGGAGAACGATCTGCTGGACGCCGGAGCGGATGTGAAGGCTGATGTGCTGAAGGTGGGTCACCACGGCAGCAACACCTCCTCGGGCTACCGCCTCCTCTACGAAGTGGAGCCAACCTACGGCGTCATCAGCGTGGGCACCGGCAACACCTACGGCCACCCCCACGAGGAACCCCTGTCCCGGCTGCTCCACGCGGGGGTAACCCTCTTCCGCACGGATTACCTGGGAACGGTGGTGGCCCGCAGCGACGGCGCCGAAATCACCTTCACCTGGGACAATCAGAACGCCGCTCCTGAGAACGCGGAGTACGCCGGGCAGTTCATCGGCAACAAGAATTCCCATGTATTCCATGCGGAAGGCTGCTCCGGCCTGCCCTCCGAGCGCAACCGGGTGACCTTCGGGAGCTATCGGGAGGCTCTGGAGGCCGGGTATACCCCCTGCAGAAGCTGCCTGGGGGGATAATTTAAGTGGACAGTTGACAGTGGATCGTTTCGTAGTTCCTTCGGGATACATCTGGAATTATGTGCTTACCAGCGTGACTTAGCAAATCGATAAATTGTTGTTTACACTACACGTTTCGAATTTCCTGTCATTGCGAACCAGCGCGCACGCTGGTGTGGCAATCCCCCGGTTGAAAGGAACCAGGTAACGATTACCGCCAAGAACCGTAACAATCCCCGTTTTTCCGGGTGCTTGTCGGTACATTACCCTCTAACCGGGGGATTGCCACACCACTTAAGCGGACTGGTTCGCAATCATCACGTGTAAACACACCACGATAAACGAAAAATGGTGGAAGGACCGGGGGATTGCCACACCAGTGTGCGCACTGGTTCGCAATGACAGCTTTTTTCATGGCAATGACAGTTAATTTGCAGCGCACCCTTTCAAACTCCCAATTTATCGCTTATTTCAGAATTTCACACGTTTTTCATATGGCACAGAGGAGGAAATGCTATGCCGCCGAAGAAGAGCAACCACATTGTATTGAAGATCATCCTGATCCTGCTGATGGCAGCCTTCATTGCTGGAACGGTCTACACCGTGAAGCTGTGCCTGGATATGCCCAGCTTGGAAACGGAGCCCCGGCCCTCGGAGTCCATCCGGCTGCCCAGCGGGAATCGGGAATCGGAACCCACCGAAACCACTGCCCCGCCGGAGACCACCCTGCCGGAGCCGGAGCATGTGGTGGCCACCGCCTCCATCGCCTCCCAGGGGGACCTGCTGATGCACGGCGGCGTGATCCGCTCCGGAGCCCAGGCGGATGGCAGCTACGATTTTGAGTCCGTGTTCCGGTATGTGAAGGAGTATGTTTCCGGCTATGACCTGGCCCTGGCCAATCTGGAAACCACCTTCGGCGGAGACTCCAACCCCTACCAGGGCTGGCCGCTGTTCAATGTGCCCGATGACTTCGGCGATTCTATTGTGGAGGCGGGCTATGATCTGCTGCTGACCTCCAACAACCACTGCTACGATACCCTGATGGCGGGCTTCAAGCGCACCATTGAGGTGTCCCGGGACAAGGGCCTCATGGTGCTGGGCTCCCGGCTGACGGAGGAGGAGCCCAACTACGCCGTGGTGGACCTGAACGGCATCAAGGTGGGCATGGTCTCTTACACCTACACCACCAGCATGTCCGGCGGGAAGCCCAGCCTCAACGGCAACTCCCCGGTGGAGAATCCGGCGCTGATTAACTATTTCAGCTATACGAACCTGGACAAGTTCTACTCCGAAATGACCGACATTCTGGAGAAGATGAAATCCGAGGGGGCCGAGGCCACCATGCTGTTCATCCACTGGGGCACGGAGTACGAGATTGTGGAGAACAACTACCAGGACACCATTGCCCAGAAAGTGTGCGATCTGGGCGTGGACGTGATCGTGGGGGGCCACCCCCATGTGGTGCAGCCGGTGGAGCTGCTGAGTTCCACCGTGAACCCGGAACACAAAACCGTGTGCATCTACTCCCTGGGCAACGCCGTGTCCAACCAGCGGATTTCCGAAATGCGGCTGAAAACCGGTCACACCGAGGACGGCGTGCTGTTTGCCGTGACCTTCGAGAAGTATTCCGACGGCACCGTGTATTTGGCGGGCGCAGAGGTGCTGCCCACCTGGGTGGACCTGAGCAGCGTCAACGGAAAGCTGGAATACAACATCCTGCCCCTGGAGGATGCGAAAAGGGACGAGTGGAAGGAACGGTTCAACCTGACCGATTCCCTGTACCAGAACTGCGTGGATTCCTACCAGCGGACCATGGACATCGTGGGACCCGGGATGGAGCAGGTGCAGACCTGGCTGACCCAGTCCAAGCAGCAGCGGGACGACGCCTACCTTGCCCAGGTCCGGGGCGAATAATTACGGACAGGAAAAACGGGCATCCCTCTGGGGGATGCCCGTTTTTCCTATTCGGAAGATAAATTGTTGTTTAGCTTACCAAATAAACGCTGTCATTGCGAGCCAGTTCGCAAACTGGCGTGGCAATCCCCCAAGGTTTTAGGGCCGTTTTCGTTCCGTTTCCCCATTCAACCGGGGGATTGCCACACCAGCGTGCGCGCTGGTTCGCAATCATCACGTGTAAACACACCACTATAAACGAAAAATGGTGGAAGAACCGGGGGATTGCCACACCAGTGTGCGCACTGGTTCGCAATGACAGCATTTTCATGGCAATGACAGAAAATTTGATACGTGTAGTGTAAACAACAATTTATCGCGTTGAACCCCTGTCGTGGCGGGGGATTTGGATTATCCAAACAGGGGCGCCAGAACCGTCAGCCACAGGGGGCACAGGATTACCATGGCCAGCTGGAGGAAGATGGTGGACTTGGCCATGTCGGTCATGGAGTAGTAGCCCTTGGCGTAGGTGATCAGGGGCACAGTATCCAGGGGCAGTAAGTAGCAGTTGGCGGCGCAGAGTCCCGCGCAGAGCATGATGAGGGCGGGATTTCTTCCGGCTCCCGCCGCGATGGTGATCAGCGGCACCGCCATAATGGGGATCAGGGAGGTGGCGTTGGGAATTACCAGCAGCGTGACGAACAGCAGTCCCGCGGCGAAGGCCAGCAGCACCGGCAGGCTTACATTCAGCGCGGGCAGGGCCCCGGCGATGACATCGGAGACCCCGTTATCAATCACCGCTCCGGCAATGGACACCACGCTGCCCACAAGGAAGAAGGCGTCCCAGCTGTTGCGCTGGACGAAGGTTTTCACATCCAGCACCTCCACCCCCGGCAGGAACATGACGCAGCAGCCCAGCATGGCCACCACCATGACATTGATGCTCCGGATCCAGGAGGAGGCGATCCACAGGACCAGCATGATCACCGTCACCGCGCAGACCTTCCGCTCCTTGCCGTCCATCTTTTCGGGGATATCCATTTCCGCCACGAACCGCTCCACCTGATGGGCGGTCACCGGAGCGGGCTTGTAGATGCGGCACATCAGCACCCAGGCCAGGGGGATCATCACCAGAGTCAGGGGGATGCCCGCCGCCATCCACTGGACGAAGGAAATCCTCAGGCCGGTGTGGAGTTCCAGCTGGCTCATGGCCAGCAGGTTGATGGAGGAGCCGGCGGGGGTCATCATGCCGCCGATCATGGAGGCCACGGGAATGGCGATCAGGAAGGCCCGGGCCGTGCGGCGGCGGTCGTCCTCGTTTTCATACAACTCCACGAAGTCCAGGGCAATGGTCATGAAGATGGCGCAGGTGGGCACATTGGACACAATGGAGCTGAGGGCGGCGCAGCAGGCCATCAGCGACAGCAGCACCTGGCCCACGTTCCTGCCGAAGCAGCGCAGCAGCAGCCGCAGCAGTCTCCGGCTCAGGGGGATGGAGGTCAGCGCGGCGGCGATGCCGAAGGAGGCAAGGATGAAGAAGACAATGGGCTGGCTGAAGCCGGTGAGGGCCTTGCCAAAGCTGGGGGTGATGCCCAGAACCGGCATCAGGGCGCAGCTGCCCAGGCAGATCACCAGTACCGGCAGCGCCTCCGTCACAAGCAAAATCAGAAACGCCGCCAGCATGCCCAATGTGCGGATGCCCAGCTGGGTGAGGCCTCCCATAGGGGGCAGGAGCATCCCAATGACCAGCACGGCCACCGCGCCGGCAATGCCGAAAATCTGTTTTCTGTTCATAAAATCCGCTTCCTTTCGTGCGTTGGCTTTCCGGAACCACAGTCCCCGGGGGATTTGCGATGGTCAGGGTGGTGCGCATAGAGAGCAAAGGGATATTCAGGCTGCCGGCTTTCGCAAGCAAATTGTTGTTTGAACAGCTTCGTCTTCAAGTTTCCTGTCATTGCGAACCAGTCCGCAGACTGGTGTGGCAATCCCCCGGTTAGAGGGGAAACGGAACGAAAACGGCCCTAAATCCTTGGGGGATTGCCACGCCAGTGTGCGCACTGGCTCGCAATGACAGCATTTCTTGTTGCGCTAAACAACAATTTATCCGCTTACTGAGTCAGGTCGATATGCACTTTTGGCAGTACTCCAGGGCTTCCCTGGATTCCGGGGAGACCTCGCTGCCCTGCTTCTTCAGGTGCTCCAGGGTCATTTCCAGCCCCAGCTTCAGCGCGGCCTGAATATCGGTGAAGGCCAGCTCCCGGAGCCGCTCCACCCCGGGGAAGTCCCGGTTGGGCTCCATATAGTCTGCCACATAAATGATGGTTTCAAGCAAACTCATCCCCGCTCTGCCGGTGGTGTGGTGGCAAATGGCGGAAACCACCCGGGGATTCTCCCCGAAAATCCGCTCCGCCACCAGACTGCCCGTCAGGGCATGGAGAATTTTGGGGTATTTCCTGGAAAAATCAGTAAGCATTTTACCATAGGCTTCGCACAATGTCAATTGCAGGGGGCCATCCAGCGCCTTGGTAATATCGTGGAGAATCCCCGCCCGGGCGGCATCGGTTTCATCGGCGCCCCATCGCTTGGCCAGAGCCACCGCAGTATCCCGGCACCCCAGCACGTGGCGAATCCGGTTGGGGTTTAAGAGGCTCAGCACCACGCCCTCCAGTCGCTCCATGGGAAGGTTCTTCCAGTTAGCATTCACATGGTACAGGCCCTCCCGGCGGATGAAGCCTTCCACTCCGGGGGGCAGAAACTCCCACCCGCAGCCAAAGGCCAGGAGCCGCCGCAGCTGGGTTGAGGAAATGGGCTCCACGGGATTCTCCAGCACCCGAACCCGGCCACCCATCTTTCGCAGGAGGGCGGTTTTCTCCCGGAGCAGGGTGTCCTCCCCGGCCAAGCCACGGCGGGCCACGGCGATTTGGGCATGCTCCAGCACATAGGATACATTCTCCCAGTCAGGAAGCTTTGCAAGCTGGTCGCTTCCCACCACCACTGTCAGCTCCGCACCGGGATACTCCCGAGCAAAGTGCTCCACCGTTTCCCAGGTACGGCACCGCTCCCGGCGGGCGTCAAAATCGGATACCTGGATATTGGGGCAGTCCCCCACCGCCAGTTCCAGCATCTGAAGCCGCTGCTCCGCTGTGGCGGAGCCTTCCGGAAGGGTCTTTCCGGGAACCTCCCCCGCCGGGAGCATGACCAGACTGTCCAGTTCCAACTCCTTGGCCGCCTCCCGGGCGGCCCGGATGTGCCCAATGTGGGGAGGATTAAAGCTCCCCCCGTAAATTCCGATTCGTTCCATGCTTCCCGCCTCCATGAGAATTACCAAACAGATCCGGTTCCATCATCATTGCAAATTGTTGTTTGTCAATTATACGCTGTCATTGCGAGCCAGTGCGCACACTGGCGTGGCAATCCCCCGGT
>JBJEYY010000111.1:0-2333 GCA_051887095.1 Faecousia sp.
TACGGGAACTTTTCGGTACATTTTCCCTCTAACCGGGGGATTGCCACGCCAGTGTACGCACTGGCTCGCAATGACAGCGTGTTTTTTCTAAACAACCATTTTCCTTACCAGTCCTTGCCCGGATTCCATGGGCTTCCGGGATTCTACGGTGCGTAGGTTGCGATGGGGGGAGAAACGTGGTATGCTGTGGGGGAAAGGAAGTGTTGTTTATGGATACCTATGTGACTTCTGCGGCCATTCGGCGGCTGCGGGAGAGAAAAACGCTGACCCAGCTGGCCCTGGCGGAGCAAATCGGGGTCAGCTGCAAGGCTGTGTCCAAATGGGAAACCGGAAGAGGGCTGCCGGATATTTCCCTGTTGGAGCCCCTGGCCCAGGCGCTGGGTGTGTCGGTGCTGGAGCTGATGAACGGACAGCCCATCTCCAACCGGAATGTGTCCTGCAATATGCTCAGGACAAAGCTCTATGTCTGCCCGGTCTGCGGGAATGTAATTCACTGCACAGGGGAAGCGGTGGTCAGCTGCTGTGGAATCACCCTTCCGCCCCTGGAGGCGGAGGAGCCGGATGAGGAGCACCTTATTTCCGCGGAGCGGGTGGAGGACGAGGAATTCATTTCCATCCGGCATCCCATGACCAAGGAGCACTTCATCTCCTTTGTGGCCTACGCCACCGCGGATCGGTTCCAGCTGGTGAAGTTTTATCCCGAGGGGAACGCGGAAACCCGGCTCCGGCTGCGGGGGAGGGGCATCGTGTACTTCTTCTGCAACCGGCACGGTCTGTTCAAGAGGAGAATTCCCTGAAATGGTGTTTTGGGCTGCTTAAGCAGGAAGGTAAATTGTTGTTTACACTACATGTTCCAAATAATCTGTCATTGCGAACCAGTCCGCAGACTGGTGTGGCAATCCCCCAGTTGAAAGGAACCAAGTAACGATTACCACCAAAAATCGCACATCTCCCACTCTTCAGGGTGCTTTTCGGTACATTTCCCCTCTATCCGGGGGATTGCCGCGCCAGTGTGCGCACTGGCTCGCAATGACAGCGTGTTTTTTCTAAACAACAATTTACGGCCTGGGGTGGTGGGGTCAGATGGTTACCAGCTCGTAGGAGTCCTCACCCAGGCCGATTTTCTTGGCGTGGGAGATCTGGCTGCGCCAGCTGGTTTCCGGGAAGGAGCCGGTCAGGTTGTCCAGGTCGGGACGGTTGGCCTTGGCCAGCTTGGAGCCGGGAGTGATGGATTGGGCGTTGACGGCTTCGGCACAGGCCAGGTCCAGCGCCACGGGATCAAAGGAGGCAAACATGCCCACGTCGGGGACAATGGGAATGTCGTTCTCCGCGTGGCAGTCGCAATAGGGGCTGACATCCCGGACCAGGCTGATGTGGAAGTGGGGGCGGCCGTCCAGCACGGCCTTGGTGTACTCGGCAATCTTGCAGCTGAGGATGGCGTTGGACTGGGCGTAGGCGGAGTGGATGGCGCCCACGGGGCAGGTGTCGATGCAGCGTCCGCAGCCCATGCACTTTGTCCAGTCGATGTGCATAATACCGTCCTGGAGCTGGGGGCCGTCGTGGGCGCAGAACTTGGCGCAGGTGCCGCAGCCGATGCATTTGTCGGCTTCCACAACGGGACGGCCATCGGAGTGCATTTCCCGCTTGCCCGCGTTGGAGCCGGAGCCCATGCCCAGGTTCTTCAGGGCGCCGCCGAAACCGGCTTCCTCATGACCCTTGAAATGGTTCAGGGAGATGACAATATCGGCATCCATAATGGCCCGGCCGATCTTGGCGGTCTTTACATATTCTCCGCCAACAACAGGAACGTCCACATCATCGGTTCCTTTCAGGCCGTCGGCAATGATCACATGGCAGCCGGTAGAGTAGGGGGTAAAGCCGTTTAAGTAAGCGGTTTCCAGGTGGTCCAGGGCGTTCTTCCGGGAGCCGACGTACATGGTGTTGGCATCGGTGAGGAAGGGCTTGCCGCCCAGATCCTTGATAAGATCCACTACCACCCGGGCATATCCCGGACGCAGGTGGGCCATATTGCCCAGCTCGCCGAAGTGGATTTTGATGGCGACAAACTTGTCCTTAAAGTCGATCTGATCCATACCGGCGGTCAGGCACAGCCGGGCCAGCTTCTGGGGCAGGGTTTCAGACGTTCCGGTGCAGAAATCAGTAAAGTAAACCTTTGGTGTCATTAGAAAGCCTCCTAATATCGTTTCCCTTAGTTTAGCGGGAACGAAAAGAAATGTCAAGCTGGGGCAGGAGTTTTGCCTCCCTGCTGAGATGGTAAGATAAATTGTTGTTTACACTACTCGTTTCAAATTTCCTGTCATTGCGAACCAGCG
>JBJEYY010000112.1:0-2330 GCA_051887095.1 Faecousia sp.
GCCAACGACGCCATCTGTATCGCCCTGTGCTCTGCCGACGGCATTGCCAAGGACAACGAAGAGCGTATGAAGCACTGCCACAACATGCTGGAGCGGGGCCTGTCCCTGGGCATGGAGGCCACCGACCTGTGGTTTGACCCCCTGTTCCTGGTGGTCAAGGGTATGCAGGACAAGCAGATGGAGGTCCTGGAGGCCATCAAGCTGTTCTCCGCTGAGGGCCTGAAGTCCACCGGCGGCCTGTCCAATAACTCCAACGGCGCGCCCAAGAAGGTTCGTCCCATCATGGACTCCGCCCTGGTGGCCATGGCTATGATGCAGGGTCTGACCTCCGCCATCGTCAACCCCAACGATCTGCGCCTGATGGAGACCATCAAGTCCTGCGACATCTTCAAGAACAATACCCTGTACTCCGACAGCTATCTGGGCGACCGCCCCGACCTGCTGTAATCTGAGGCAGGACAGTCCTTAGTCCCTGCAACTGGTGGCTGGGAGGGAATCTCCCTCCCAGCCACTTTGCTTACCGGGTTTTTTGGGAATGCGGCAGATTGGTGTTTGGCGAATAATCGCTGTCATTGCGAACCAGTGCGCACACTGGTGTGGCAATCCCCCGGTTGAATGGAACAGGTAACGACTACCACCAAAAATCGTAGCCTTTCCTCGTCCTGTAGGGCAATTGTCGATACATTTCTCCTCTAACCGGGGGATTGCCACACCAGTCTGCGGACTGGTTCGCAATGACAGGTAATTTGGGAAGCAACTATACAAACACCAATTTGTCTATCTTCCGGGAAAGCCGGTAAGTATCAATCGAACGAATATTAAGGAGGAAATTTCATGAGCGTATTAACCGATCTGATCTACGGCGGTTCCAACGCGGTGGCGGGCCTGACCGAGGGCGCCGTCAACGATGCCATTGCCAAGTTTGGCGCGGATAAGGAAATCGCCTTCCCCGACACCGCTTATTTCTTCCCCACCATTTACGCCGCCACCGGCGTGAAGGTCAAGACCCTGGGCGACCTGCCCGCCTGTGTGGGAGTGCTGAAGAGCCTGATTACGGGTCAGGAGGATCTGGGCCAGGCCCTGAACGCGGGCCTTGCCACCGCCGTGGGCGCGGAAATCCTGGAGGGCCTGAAGTATGTAAACGGCGGCGATCCCTATGCCAATGAGTCCGGCATCGGCTTCGTGCCCGATCCCATCATCCGCTCCCTGGGCGTGCCCCTGGTCACCGGCGACATTCCCGGCGTGGCCGTGGTGCTGGGCAAGGCCGAGAATCCCGCGGACGTGGTGAAGGTGGTCAAGGACTACCAGTCCAAGGGCATTATGACCTTCCTGGTGGGCGACGTCATCGAGCAGTGTGCCGAGGGTGGCGTGAAGATGGGCCTGGAGCTCCGGGTTATCCCCCTGGGCCATGATGTGACCTCCGTCATCCACGTGGTCACTGTGGCCATCCGTGCGGCTCTGATCTTCGGCAACGTGCAGCCCGGCAACCTGGCAGGCCTCTTGGATTACACCAAGAACAGAGTTCCCGCCTTCGTCAACACCTTCGGCGCTATTGACGCCGTGGTGGTTTCCGCCGGTGCCGGAGCCATCGCCCTGGGCTTCCCCGTGGTGGTGGACATCGACCTGGGCGAGAATCAGGTTCCCGGTGCTCTGGAGTCCGTCTGCGACCACAATGACACCGTGAAGAAGTCCCTGGAGCTCAGGAACATCAAGATCAAGGTCAAAGAGCTGCCCATCCCCGTGGCCTTTGCCGCCGCCTTCGAGGGCGAGATCATCCGCAAAGCCGACATGCACAACGAGTTCTGGTCCAGCAAGAACCCCACCGCCGAGCTGGTGGTGATGCGGGACCTGAGCGAAATCGAGGATCACAAGATCACCATCATCGGACCGGATCTGACGGATGCCAAGGATCTGGCGCTGGCCACCTACGTGGAGGTTGCCGGCAAGAAGATGCAGGTGGACTTCGAGTCCGTTATCGAGCGGAAGTTCCACGCCTGGTTCAACTACATGGAGGGTGTCATGCACACCGGCCAGCGCAACCAGGTTCGGGTCCGTGTTTCCAACGCCGCCTATGAGGCGGGCCTGCGGATGAAGGACTTCGCCGAGGTGCTGTACGTCATGATTATGGACGAGTTCGATGCCGTTGTGGACAAGTGTCAGGTGACCCTGATTACCGACCCCGTGGAGGCCGGTAAGTTCCGGGACGAGGTGGCCATGCCCCGTTACGAGCAGCGGGACGCCCGCCTGGAGTCCATGACCGACGAGGCCGTTGACCGCTACTTCACCTGCATCCTGTGCCAGTCCTTCGCCCCCGCCCACTGCTGCGTGGT
>JBJEYY010000113.1:0-2327 GCA_051887095.1 Faecousia sp.
ATTCAACCGGGGGATTGCCACACCAGCGTGCGCGCTGGTTCGCAATGACAGTTCTATTTAAGTGTTGTAAACAACGCTTTACCGCAGCTTCATAGGCTCCGGGAAGCCCTGGAGCCGGTTCGCGATGCGGCGGAAGGCCCGGGCGGCGGTGCAGCGGGGGGCGTACTCGGAAAGGCTCTTGCCGAAGGCGGCAGCAAGGGTAACGTGGGGGTCCTCCATCACCACGCCGATGAGAGGAAGCCCTGCGGAATCCATCACATCGTCTATGGTCAGGCGCAGGCTGCCAAGCATTCCCTTGCTCACCCGGTTCACCACCAGGCGCACGGAGCGCTTGCCCGCCAGCTCCAAAAGCTCTCCCACCCGGCAGGCATCCCGGATGGCGGCGGGACTGGGCAATGTCACCAGTACGATCCGGTCCGCACAGGCGGAAACCAGTCGGAACATCGCGTCCACACCGGCAGGGGCGTCCAGGAAGATATAGTCGAAGGCTTCCCGGGCGCGCCGGAGGAAGGTGGAAAAGGATGCACGATCAATGTCCTCGGCAGGACAGTTCATGGGAGCCGTCAGAAACCGCAGCCCGGGAAGCGTGGGATGCCGGGGGGCATCCTCCAGCGGCGCGCCCCCCTGGCACACATCCAGGAAGGACAGCCCGGCGCAGTCTGACATGCCCAGGGAAAGGTCCAGATTCCTCAGGCCCACATCGCAGTCCACGCACAGAATCCGCTTGCCCTGCCGGGCCAGGGCCGCGGCAAGCCCCGCGCAGAGGGAGGTTTTTCCCGTTCCGCCCTTGCCGGACAGCACGGCGATGACTTCGCCCAAGCGCTTTGCCTCCTTTGTACAGAGTTTCCATCATTATAAAGGAAAATTTCACAAAAATCAAGAGGAAAAAAGCCGTTTTTGAAATACTTTTCATCACATTGTACAAAATCGAAACCATCTTTTGCCAGTTATTCCCTGCTGTACCCCCGCCCTCCAAAAAAACCGGCTTCGATATGAGAAAAATACCTGTCAGGTTAACTCAGCAGTGCGGCAAATTGGTGTTTGTAAGTGTGCGTTGCAAATATCTGTCATTGCGAACCAGTCCGCTTAAGTGGTGTGGCAATCCCCCGGTTAGAAGGGAAACGGAACAAAAACCACCCTAAATCCCCGGCAAAAAAGAAGAAGCGTGACAAAAAACGGTCTAAAACCTTGGGGGATTGCCACGCCAGTGTGCGCACTGGCGTGGCAATGACAGTTTTTTTAGTGCGCCAAACACCAATTTATCTGTCTGCTTTCGCCAGGTCGATTTGCATCTGGGGGAATTCCGTTTAAAAAAGGGGTTGCGCCCATAAAAAAACTGAGATATAATATTATTTGTAAAAATACGGGCGAAAGCCCATAATATGGAGGATTGATTCCCATGTTCCAAGCTATGATTGATACGCTGAAGGCGAACCCCAGAAAGATCGTATTCACCGAGGGCCACGACGCCCGGATTCTGGAGGCCGCTTCCCGGCTGAAGAAGGACGGCTTCCTGACCCCCATCCTGGTAGGCAATGTAGAGGAAGTCAAGGCCAACGCCGCCAAGGGCGGCTTCGACATCGAGGGCCTTGAGATCCTGGACCCCGCCACCTACCCCGGCATGGACGAGATGGTCGCCAAGATGGTGGAGCTGCGCAAGGGCAAGATGTCCGCCGAGGACTGCGCCAAGGCGCTGTCCAAGGGCAACTACTTCGGCACCATGCTGGTAAAGATGGGCTACGCCGATTCCCTGCTGGGCGGCGCCACCTACTCCACCGCCGACACCGTCCGGCCCGCCCTGCAGCTGGTCAAGACCAAGAAGGGGGCCCATCTGGTGTCCTCCTGCTTCATCCTGGTCCGTGGCAACGAGAAGCTGGCCATGGGCGACTGCGCCATCAACTTAAGCTACGAGGACTCCGTGGACAAGGACGGCAACGTGACCCTGACCGCTGCCCAGAAGCTGGCCGAGGTGGCCATTGAGACCGCCAATACCGCCAAGGTCTTCGGCATCGATCCCAAGGTTGCCATGCTGAGCTTCTCCACCAACGGCTCCGGCAAGGGCGGCACCGTGAAGCTGAGCCACGACGCCACCGCCGTGGCCAAGGAAATGGCTCCCGACCTGCTGATCGACGGCGAGATGCAGTTCGATGCCGCTGTGGCTCCCGAGGTGGGCCAGCTGAAGTTCCCCGGCTCCCCCGTTGCGGGCTACGCCAACACCTTCATCTTCCCCACCATCGAGGCGGGCAACATCGGCTACAAGATCGCCCAGCGGCTGGGCGGCTTCGAGGCCTACGGCCCCATCCTGCAGGGTCTGGCCGCTCCCATCA
>JBJEYY010000114.1:0-2324 GCA_051887095.1 Faecousia sp.
GTGGCAATGACAGCGTTATTTTCAGTGCACACTTTCAAACACCAATTTTTTGTTCTGTCTTTTCCTGTCAGGCAGTTGCAATCTTCCCGCTTTCTGTTACAATAACCCCATCTGACGAGAAATGAGGAAACTGCCATGAATTACGCCGCAGTCTGGCACGAGGCCACCGCACGGTTCTGCTTCTGTTTAGAGCCCGGGAAGTTTCTGTTCCGGCTCCAGACCGGGAAGAATGACATCAAACGCGTCACCCTCCACACCCTGGACAAGTACATCCCCCTCAAGTGGGAGGACACCCGGAAAGCCTTCCCCATGGCCAAGGCCGCCTGCGACGGGCTCCGGGACTACTACGAGGCCACCCTGGAATTCCGGGTTGTGTGCCTGCGCTACTGCTTCGAGCTGGAGGATTTTGACAGAAACCGGGTGTTTTACAGCAATTCCGGCTTTACAAAGGAAATGCCCCAGGACATCGAGCGGCTCTTCGACTGCCCCCAGACCCTGCGGGAGGAGGAGCGGTTTCAGGTTCCCCAATGGGCCGCGGGCAAGGTGGTCTACCAGATCTTCCCCTCCCGGTTTGCCACCACCCGGAGCGTTCCGGAGGAAGTCTGGTATCAGTCCCCCATCTCCGCCAAAGCCGACCTAGGGGGAAATCTGGCAGGAATCACCCAAGCGCTTCCCTACCTCCGGGATTTGGGGGTGGACGTCGTCTACATGACCCCCATCTTCCGCTCCCATTCCACCCACAAGTACGATACCATCGATTACCTCACCATTGACCCCTCCTTCGGCACCGAGGAGGATCTGTGCCGGCTGGTGGAGCGGGCGCACCAGCTGGGCCTGCGGGTCATTCTGGACGGCGTATTCAACCACACCGCCCCGGAGTTCTTCGCCTTCGCGGATCTGAAGCAGAAGGGCCCGGACTCCCGGTACAAAAACTGGTACTACCCCGATTCTCTTCCCCTGAATTCGGAGTTGTTCCGCCCCAATTTCAAATGCTTCGGCTACTACAGCGGAATGCCCAAGCTGAATCTTCGGAACCAGGAAACCGCGGCGTATTTTGCCGAGGTAGGCCTCTACTGGCTCCGCAAAGCGGGCATCGACGGCTGGCGGCTGGACGTGGCGGACGAGATTTCCCACGACTTCTGGCGGCAGTTCCGCCGGGCGGTGAAGGCGGAATTCCCCGATGCTCTGATCGTGGGTGAAATCTGGCACTACGCCCCGGATTTCCTGGAGGGCGACCAGTGGGACAGTGTGATGAACTACCCTTTCTGCCGGGCCGTGCTGGACTTCGCGGCAGAAGGGAGCCTGAGCGCCTCGGAATTTCTGGGTGCGTTGGGCTTCCAGCGGGGAAACACCCACACGGCGGCCTACCCCCTGCTGTGGAACCTGATCGGCAGCCACGACACCCCCCGGATTCTTCACCTGTGCGGGGAGGATAAGGGCAAACACCGGCTGGCGGCAGCATTGCAGCTGCTTAGCCCCGGAATGCCCATGATCTATTACGGCGACGAGGTTGCCATGACCGGCGGCAAGGACCCGGACTGCCGCCGGGGCATGCTGTGGGACCCCAAACGGCAGGATGCGCAAATGCTTCTCTGGTACAAGCGGCTCCTGCGGCTTCGCCGGGAAATCCCCGCCATTACCCAGGGGGAAATCCTCCGGGAGGAAGCCCGGGACGAGGAAGGTCTGATCCGTATCACCCGGGCCCTGAATGGGGAAGAAGTCACCCTGCTGTTCCACAACCGGGAAGGCTCCGTTTCCCTCCCCGACCTGACCGGAAAGACGGACGCCATCACCGGCAAAGTGTTCCCCGGCACCGTAGAGGGCATCACTGCCATGGTACTGCGGTGAAATGCTGACTACGGAAAAGACAAATTGGTGTTTGGCGCACTAAAATAGAACTGTCATTGCGAGCCAGTGCGCACTCTGGCGTGGCAATCCCCCAAGGTTTTAGGACCCTATCGGGGACGAAACGTACCGTTTCCTGAAGGTGTCTATACATCCGGGGGATTGCCACACCAGGCTGCGGCCTGGTTCGCAATGACAGTTTTATTCGTTTCGCACACTTACAAACACCTCCCACATGGAAAAACAGCCGCCGCCGGGTTTCCGGCGGCGGCTTTTGGATCAGCTCACGATATTTTCGGTGATTTCCTCGGGGATTCTGGCCTCGGGGGTGGCGCCGGGCTGGTAGTCCCGGTAGGCCATCAGGCCGGAGCCCGCGGGGATCAGCTTGCCGATGATGACGTTCTCCTTCAGGCCAACCAGGTGATCCACCTTGCCCTTGATGGCGGCATCGGTGAGGACCTTGGTGGTCTCCTGGAAAG
>JBJEYY010000115.1:0-46176 GCA_051887095.1 Faecousia sp.
TAGCCCTCCCGGCCCAGGCCGGTGTCCATGAACATCTCGTTGATGTCCCGGAGCCGGGCGGATTGCTTGTTGATATAATACTCACTGTCCCCGGAGCGGTAATAGCGCCGGGTGACCATCACCTCGTCGGCATCGTAGGCCAGGGCCCGGTCGGAATTGTCCAGGGTCAATGTTGCCTCCGCGAAGCCCACGGCGGTGCGCTTCTGGGTGCCGCCGAAGATCACATCCTCCATTTTTGCGCCCCGAAGGGTTTTGCTGCTCTGCTCGCCCATAACCCAGAGGATGGCATCGGAGATATTTGATTTTCCGGAGCCGTTGGGCCCCACGATGGCGGTAATATCGTCGCCGAAGCGGATCAGGGTCTTGTCCGGGAAGGACTTGAAACCCTGCAGTTCCAAAGATTTCAGATACACAGTATAACCTCTTGCTCATTCAGATAGAAAGAATCAGTTTATTATACCCAGAAACCTTCCAAAAAGCAAGGATTTCTTTCGCTTTCTCCCGGAAATCCACCCAAAACAGAAGCCGCCCACCGGGCGGCTTTGCTGTGATATTTGAGTTCCTGCAAATTGTTGTTTTGCGAATAATCGCTGTCATTGCGAGCCAGTGCGCACACTGGCGTGGCAATCCCCCGGATAGAAGGGAAATGTACCGAAAAGCGCCCGGAAGAGTGGAAGTCGTCGCGATTTTTGGTGGTAATCGTTTCCTGGTTCCATTCAACCGGGGGATTGCCACACCAGTCTGCGGACTGGTTCGCAATGACAGATAATTATGGGCGTGCTTTCAAACAACACTTTTTCGCTTTCCTTCCGCCTACAGTAGGCTTCTGCGCTTGCGGATTCGCATCAGTTCCCAGACACCCAGAGCAGCGCCAACGGCCCAGCGCAGGAGCCACGCGCCCTGAATCAGGAATACGCTTCCGACTGCCAGGAGATAGCCCGCCAGATACAGCGCCCAGCTTCGAATTCCGAAGGGATAATCCCCCTTTCCCAGGAAATACCGGGTGTAGCCATAATGAAGTAGAAGCTGCAGCGCGTGGGATACGGTGGTAGCCAGAGCGGCTCCCGTCATCCCCAGGCTTTGAATCAGCACATAATTCAGCCCCAGATTCACCAGGGAGCAGCTGACGGTGATTATCGCCACCGCCTTGGTTTTCTTTCGGCTGTATTCGTAGTTCACCGGGAAGGTGCACAGAAAATTCAGGTAGTACCCGGTGGCGAACAGCGGAATCAGGCCCGCGCCGTCCCAGAAATCCCGTCCGGCGTATACCCGGAACACCTCCGGCGCCAACAGCACAAAGCCCATGGACAGCACGGTAAACAGTTCCAGAAATGTCTTTGCGCTTGACTTCACCCGGTCCCGTGCACCGTTTTTGATATCATCGAAGAAGAAGGGCACCCAGGTATTGTTCAGGGAGTGGAAAATGGTGAACAGCACATTGCAGAAGGTATACGCAAGGCCATACATTCCCACACTGTTCGTGTCCACCAGATGCTGAAGCATCACCTGGTCGCTCTGACCCAGGATCAGATCCGAAAGGTTATAGAATACCAGCGGCAGGCAAAGAGAAAGGCAGAATTTCCAGTAGCCCGGATTCCAGAAGGTCCTCCCCTGCCAAAGAATAAAGCAGCAGAATACAATTCCCAGGATTCCGTAGACAATTCCATTGCCCAGAATCCGGCCCATGTACCGGCTCTCCTGAGGAAAGCTCAGCACCAGCGCCAGGGAAACGGCCACGGTGGCTATGGTTGTCCCCGCCGACATGGCAAAATTTTTCCCCGCCTTGAATTCATAGGTGAATTTGTTGCCCATGAAGCTGGTCACGAAGGATCCAAAGGCCTGCAGGAGCATCAGCGGAATCAGAATTCGGGGCAGCTGTAGCACCGAGGCCACGCTCCCGCCAAAGGGTACCATCAATGCTCCGAACACCAGAAAGCAAAGCACCGACAGGCTCATGACAGAGGATTGGTATTTGATCTGATCCTCTTCGGGATATTCCAGCCTCGCATTTGCCAGGGTCCCCTGGGTTTGCAGCGGAATGGCCACCGCCCCCACCCGGGCCCAGATGTTGTAGACGGACAATACGCCATACCCGCTGGTACCCAGCAGCCGGGAAAACACCGGAGCCGTGAATATGGAAATGCCCCGCAGCAGAATATTGCTCAGGAAATTAAAGAATGCGATTTTGTTTTTATTTTTCATGTAGTCTCCAATTATCTGCCCACATGGTAGAGCTTCCGCAGCGGGCCATAAACATCCGCGCAAATCAGCAGCCAGGTAAGGCGCTCCTGGGCATGGGGCAGCGGACTTGTCAGCAGGAAGGGCAGGAAGCCGCGCAGCTCCCACCGCAGCTCCCGGTATTCCGAAGCAAACTGTTTCTTCACATCCCCGCCTGCCAAATCCATTCGCTGGAGGGTGTGTCCCAGGTGCCACACATGGAAATATTCCGCCCGTTTCCCAAGGGCGGGATGGTTCTTCCGGATATCCTCCAGTACCGCCCGGGAATGCTGGCAGACGTGGAGATTCTTCGGGGTAAAGCCCGCTGCGGTGATGCTGCCGGGTCGATGATAGTAGTTGTAAAGCGGTTTCGCCAGCATTCCCACCCGTCCGGCATCCAGGGCAATCCGGTACGTGGTGGGCACATCCTCACAGATCTTCCCCAGAGGATAGCGAATATCCCGGAAAAGGGACCGGTGGTACAGCTTGTCCCAGGCGGCGGAATCCACATTGTCCCAAGTGAAAATCCGTCCGCAAAGCTCTTCTCCGGAAATCACTTCCCGCTTGGGAGGACACAGACCCACAATTTTTTCCCCGGTTTTGCTGCTGACATCATAGCGCCCGCCGCAGACCAGCTTCACTTTCTCCTCCAAAGCCATTGCCAGAAGCTGACCGTAGGTTTCCGGTTCAATCCAGTCGTCACTGTCCACAAACCCAATGTACTCCCCCCGGGCTACGTCAATTCCGGCGTTTCTGGCGCTGCTTAAGCCCCCGTTTTCCTTGTGGATCACCCGGATTCTGGAATCCTTGGAGGCATATTCGTCACACATCGCCCCGCACTGGTCCGGAGAACCGTCATCCACCAGGAGGATTTCCAAATTCCGGTAGGTTTGTCCGAGGATGGAATCCACGCACCGGGCAAGATACTCCTCCACCTTGTATACGGGCACAATCACACTGATCAGAGGGGTTTTATTTGTGGCGGTCTCTTCCATGGTTCCCATCTCCTCTTGTACAAATTCAAGCCGATAAATTGTTGTTTAGCGCACCAAAAAGCGCTGTCATTGCGAGCCAGTGCGCACACTGGCGTGGCAATCCCCGAAGAATTTAGGGCGGTTTTCGTTACGTTTCCCCTTTTTACCAGGGGATTGCCACACCACTTAAGCGGACTGGTTCGCAATGACAGAAAACTTTGAACGTGTAGTGTAAACAACAATTTGTCTTTCTACTTTCCGCTATCTTCAATCTTCCTGTATATTCCCACCAGATCCTCCAGGTTCTTCCTGGGGTCATGGGTTATCCGGGCATGTTCCGACGCGGCAGCGCCCATGGCCTCCGCCTTGTCTTCCAGGGCGAACACCTGCCTGATGCAGCTTGCCAGCATATAGGGCGCGGTGGACTGATATGTAAGACCTTCCTTGCCGCTTGCCATCATGGTGGTCACGCCGCCTACATCCGACGCCACGCAGGGGGTCCCCAGCAGCATGGCCTCCCCCAGGGAGTTGGGGGAATTCTCGATGGTGGAAGGGAGGGCGAACACATGGGCTTTGAGAAACTGCTCCTTCATCCCCTCGGGAGAGAGCTTCCCCAGAAACTCTATTTTCCCCGTCAGGCCGTATTGTTCCGCTTTTCTTTTCAGATATCTGTGGTAATTATCCTGGTGAAGCTTCCCTTTCCTGTCCAGCTTCAGAAAGCTTTTCCCGGGAACCGCCAGGACGGCATCCGGGTATTCCTTTACCACTTCCGCCAGGGCCTCCAGCAGATAGTGGAAGCCCTTCACGGGGTACACACAGCTGGAAGCGAAAATCCGGTGCTTTTGGCATTCCGCATAGCTCCACCGCCCCTCGTAGAAGGGCTCCCGCAGGGTTTCGTTGCAGAAATGATACGTAGCCTCAGGCGCAAGCATTTGGGCGCAGGCAAAATCCCAAGGGGTTCTCCCGATGACATGCCTCGCCTTTTGAAGGGCCCGGACTTCCAAACTACCCCGCTTTTCATAAACGCGCTGTTGGCCCAGAATATTCTCCCGTTTGAGAAAGTCATGCAATGTATATTGCCTCTGAACCTTTACAGGAATTCCCTCGGCATAGTGCCGGGCATACACGGAGCAAAGCCCCTGGATGCTGATGACGCAGCGATCCGCCATGCCCAGCTTTTCGGCGGCGTTCATCATAGCCAGGGTGTGGGCGTATTCCGTCCCCCAGATGTGAATCACATCCGGCTGGTATGCTTTCAGTTCCTCCAGGAAAAAGGCCTCCACCTCCGGCAGATACCGGTAGGGCTCTTTGTCCCGGAAGGCGGCGAAGCTGCACCTGTCATCCAGGCTGCCCCGGGTATCTCCCCCGGGGGAGAGAATATGAATGCGGAGTCCTTCCTGACGCAGGTCACTCAGAACATGGTCCACCCACAGCCCACTGCCCGGCTTACCGCTGACCTTCTCCCGGATCTTCCCGGGCATCATATTGCATAACCAAAGCAGTTTCATGGAATTCCTCCCGTTATTTTAGCATATCCAGGATTTTTTGTGCCTGAATCACATTGTTGCGTTCCTCCAGGACAAATTGCCGTGCCTTCGCTCCCGCGGCAAACAGAGCCTCATCCGGAAGCATCAATGTTCTTTCCAGTGCCCGGGCCACCCCGTCTACAGTTTCCTCGTCAATAAAGAATACATAGGGCGCATATTCCCGGGGCATTCCCGGCAGCCTGGTCGTCAGCACAGGCGTACCGGAGGCCATGTACTCCATGGTCTTGGAGGGGAAGGAATACTTCACATATTCCTCATGGGTGGGTCTGGGATTCACCAGCAGCACAGCCTCCTGCTCCTTGACCACAATTTCCCGATTCAGAAGCATCCCACCATAATACACCCGGGAATCTTCCGCCGCAATATTCTCCAGCTCCTTCACATAATCCCCGGGACCGTAGATTTCCAGTCGGGTGTTTGGAATATTTGCTTTTTGAAACCCCTCCACAAGAAGATGCAGCCCATACCGACGGCTGACGCCCCCCGCGTACAGACACACCCGGGGGCTGGCCTTCCGCTCCGGGGAGGGCACATAGTCTTTCATAGCGATATCCGCATGCCCCTCCAGAATCACATGGGGTTTTCCGGAAGGATTGACAACCCGGTTCATTTCCTCCGTCAGCAGAACATAGTTCGTGCATCTGCGGATAACGAAGTTTGCAACGCTTTTGGAAAAGCGGCCTCCCCCCAGCATATCGGGCAAGTCTGTAATGATTCCAACACACCTGCAGCCCCGGGCTTTGGCCGCCAGCAGTGCGGAAAGGGCCGCCGTCCGGTTCAGGCAATCCACCACAACAGCGGAATCTCTCCGGGCCAGACAGAAGGTTTTCCAGAACACGCCCCCCGCCACACAAACCGCCTTCAGCACCGGGTTCCGAATCGCCGGGAGATAGTGATACCTGGCACCGCCCTCCGTCTCCTCCGGAATGAGAAGAAATTCCTGCTTCAGGCAGCTTCTGTTCCCGGGAGGGTTTGCCACCACATCTACCTGAGCATTTGCGGCAAGCCCCTCAATGAGAAGCCTGTGATACTTCTGCGCCTGAAATGCCGGCATCCGGGTACAATGCGCGAACAGCTTCTGGTAAATGCCATCCGAACAGGTAGTCACGCTGTAAACAATATGCATTCGTTATCTCCCGTGCTCAAAAATCTCCTGATGCACCCTTGCCATGTTCTCGATGGTGTAGGGACGCACCTTTTCCAGGGCCGCGGCGCCCATCCGCTGGCATTCCCCGGCCAGGGCCTCGTTCATTTTCTCCGCCAGGGCGTCCGCGTCCTCCACGGGGACGATGTAGCCGGTCACCCCATTCTCCACCAGCTCCAGACCCGCCACGCATCTGTCCGTGGTGATCACCGGAAGTCCAAAGGCCATGGCCTCATTCACCACCAGCCCCCAGATGTCCTCCCGGGTGGGCAGCACAAACAGGTCCGCCGCCTGGTAATATTTCACCAGGGCTTCTTTTTTCTTGAAGCCCTCAAAATGGATATTGGTAAGGCCCAGCTCCCGGCACAGGTTCAAATACTCCTCGGTAGGCTCCCCTCCCACGATGTAGATGCCCGCATCCGGGCCAAGCTGAACGGCAGCCTTCATGAGCACATCAAAGCCCTTCCGGTGGATAAACTGACCGATGGAGAGGATCACCTTTTCATCTTCCATCCCCAGCTCCCGCCGGAACTCCAGTTTCCGCTCCCGGCGCACCGGTTCCTTCAGAATATCCGCTTCCCAAAGGGAAGAGAAGGGGTACTCCCGTACCTTTTCACGTTTGGCCCCGTAATGCACCAGGTAATCCGTGGTGGCTTTCCCGGTACTGAGCCAGCCGGAAGCGGAGCCCACCAGCATTTTCTTGAAGCGGAACTGCAACCAGGAATCCTGCCGAATCAGCCCTCCGTCCACTTCCAGCCAGAAGGGAATCTTCTTCCTCCGAAGATACAGCATCGCCAGCATCACCGTGGGCGAGGAATAGCCGCACAGCACGATCTCGTCCCAGGGCTTTTTCAGCCAATCGATCACATCCGCGCAAAGGGCTCTTCCCTGGATGTTGATACGCTGTTTCTCCAATTGAACCCACTTAAAATGTCCGCTGCCATCTTCAAACCAGCTACCGCTGCGGTGCTTTTGGTTTTCCCGCCGGTCCGAAAACAACACTGTAAGTTCCGTTTTCAAACCCAGTGCGTCAAAAAACTGCACTCTGTAGGGAGATGCGTAATTTGTCAGAAAAAGAACTTTTTTCATGGGAATCCTTTCCTTCCGGATGATTCTCTAAAGGTGAATCAGTATGAACAAAATGATGCGTCATTTTTCAAAGGAAGATTTCTCTTTCAAAATGCAGTCAAAGGCATCCACCAGCTTCTGTCGAAGAATATGAAAATCATCAATTTTCTCTGAATCATTGATGCAGATCATTTTCATTCTCTGATTCCGGATCACATCCGTAATTCGATCTATATTCTCGAAGCTAATCTCGAACATTCTCCCGTTTTTAGGACTGCCCGGTACAAATTCTCCCTTTGCAATCTGCCAGTAAATCATCAGATACTGATTCACATCTGCATCATCCCGGAACCTGTGGCAGGATATCTTCCGAAGCAAATCCTGTTCTTTTCTCCATACTTCTTCAAAAGTACTTTTCAGAAAAGCAGACGGAAGATGTAAATCATAAAATCCAAGATACCTTCGCCACGGCAGCAAAAGCAGAGTCCGTAGATTCTGCACACCGTAAATCGGGTTAATCCATTTTTTCCAGTTAGCCTTAAACTGGGTAATAAAATCAAAATGATCCGCAATGATTCCCAAATCATTCAGGATGATGGTTGGGATTCCGTATCTGTTGGGAGTTGGCGGGTTGAGCACTGCCACATCTCTGGGAAGTCCATTCACGAAATAATCCTTTTCCTTCACAGGAGCGGTCAAGAACATATCATCGTTGAAAAAGACAAATCTCTCTGACAATCCCTCTATGCGATGTAAATTCAACTCGATAGGGTTTGCTGAGAAGGTTGGCAAATAATCCGCATCTATATAGTCGCTGTGCTTCACAAAATGGAGCTTCGGATGCTCCATGTTCAGCCATTTGGGCACATGGCCACAGGTCACAAAGTGGATCTTTCTGACCCAAGGGGCAAACTTTTCAACTCCCCGAAACCAGTAATGCAGGAGATCCCAATCCCGATAGCGTACATCATTCACATTGAATTTTGCCTCATCAGGACTGTACCTGTTTTTTTCCGCCCGCCATTGTGGATCATTTCCATCCACCCAAATCATTACAAAGTCAATTCCACTGTTTTCTTCCTGCATTCTTTATCCCACCTTTCTCAAACTGATCTCATCCGAAGGAATCCTTCGGTCAGTTGTACATGAAAGGTGGTTATGCAGTTTCAGCTGTGTGTATTCTTGTTCGTTAGATGTCTTTTCCCTCAGAAGAAGGGCGTGAACAAGGTTATTCCACAGCATCCGGAGGTAAACAAAGATTACCCCCCCCCCCCTTGATTTCGAACTTAAGTTCTAATATCTGGTGGCGGTTCTCCCGTTTTCCCTCCGGCGGAGGGGTCATAAAGTCGCCGTACAGCGAGGTCAAAAAACTGTTATACTCCTTGGGACCAGGGAACGCTTCCCCTTCATAGGGATACTCTGTCAGCTGCTCGCACCATTCTCTGGGGAAATAGTAGGCGATGGGCAGTGCGCTCTGCTCATACACCGTATCCCCGGTCGCCACGGCACGAATCGTGTCCTCGTAAGCCTTAATCAGCTTCTCCTGGCTGAAAAACAGCGCCGCCGCCTGATACAGAAGGTAACCGATCCGCTTTTTCCAGATGATCCGGGTTTCCTCCCGCCAGGGGGTATAGCCGGACTTCATCAGCTTCATACGGTAGAGTTGAAGCAGCTTCCAGGCCAGCTTCTTCCTCTGTCCCAAATCCTCAGGCGCAAAGTCCAAGGGGTACACATCCACATAGATGCCATTTTCCGACAGCGGCTTGCACTTTGCCTCTACAAATAAGGTGCCCCGCTTACGCACCTTTCCGAAGGGGTGGGCATACCCCGGATCCGTGTGCCAGTCCTGAAAGCAGAACCGCTTGTCCATCTTCTCGGCGGCGACAGCCCGGAACCGGTCATAGTCCTCCCGGAGCATGGCAAAATCCATATCATCATCCCAGGGAATGAACCCCTTGTGCCGCACCGCCCCCAGGAAGGTTCCCCGGTAGAGAAAATACCGGATTCCGTTCTCCTCGCAGACCCGTTTGATTTCTTTGGCAATCTCCAGCTCGGCCAGCTGTACCTTTCTCAGAACATCCCGCTCCATGGCTTATCCTTTCTGTGGCTTCTTCAGCAGCGGCAAGCCCCGTTCCATCAGCGCCATCATGGGGAACAGCCAGAAGAACACATCCCCCGTCAGGTTCTGGGTGTTGAAGCCCAGGAACAGAATCCCAAGCAGGGCAAGGTTCGCCCACAGATGCCGTTCCTTCTGCCATACCAGGGCGACCCAGGCGAACACATGGAGGCTGCCGCTAAAGAAACCGAACACCGCGTACAGAATCATGGTGGAGGTGGTATTGTTCCTCACCGCGTGGAGCACATCGGACAGCCTGGCCCCGAAAATGGGGTGCCGGAGGAAAATCTGAATATCTACAAGGATGGCCTCCGTCCGCTCGGTGACCGAATCGGACCGGTTCACAAACTTCTCGAACAAAGTATTATACACAAACCAGTAGACTCTGTTCCGCGTGGCGAAGCTCACCGCCAGCACCACGGCCAGAGCCGCCGCCAAGCCGATGGCAATCCAGCGAAGGCGTTTGTCCCGGTACATCTTCTTGTCAAAGAACACCACAATGACAAGCAATCCCAGGCACACCACTCCGCCGGTAGCCATGGTGGTCACCATGGTGACAGCCAGGATGATATTAGCCAGCCACAGATCCCTGCCGTGCTTCCACTCCACGGTGTAGTTGGTCAGATACAGTCCCAGCAGGAGGAAATACTGGTAGATGCCCGGTTCCCGGAAAATACCAAAATTCCGCTCCTTCACCTGTTTAATGGAAACAAACGCCAGTCCAAAGTTATAAAATGTCCTCCCCTTATCGTTGGTAAAGGTTGGGACGCTCACAAGTCCCTTATCCGGCAGCAGCCGCAGTACATAGGTAGCAAGGATAGCGTACACGGAAAGCGCGCACAGAATCACCACATAATATTTTGCCGTATCCTTCATGCTTACAAAATAGCATAGAAAAACGGCAAAGAGCAGGTAAATGAGAATGCTGAAATACATCAGCTGCCAATCCCGCTTCACCGCCATGGGCAGAAGAATCAGCACCCCGCAGGCCACTGCGGCCAGCATCCTCCTGTCCGTAAAAATCCGCTTCAGCTCCCGCCGGTTCACAACCGCGAAGGCCAAAACACCTGCCCCCATAATGAGCAGCATCAGGATTTGGGTCTTGTAAAAGCCCCAGAGGACACAGGAAAGCATCCCGTTTCGGGCAAACATCAGCAGCGCAAACAGATATACCGCAAAGAGAATTTTCCAAATCTTCTTTTCCGGAAAGGGATACAATCTCATGTTTCCACCTCTTTCAGCAATTTCTGAATGGCACGGAGCAGATTCTCCGGCCCTCTCGGCACCGCGATTCCGCCGTACTGTGCCGCGACCTCCTCGCAGGCGGTATCCTCATAGACGATGGAGGGAGTTCCGCAGCAATGGGCTTCCAGAGCCGTCATTCCAAAGGTCTCCTCCACGCTGGGGTTCACGTAAACGTCCGCCGCGGAATAAATCTGCGCGAGCTCCCCTGCGGAGTTCGTCCTGGGCAGGGTCAGGATCCGCTCCGGAACCTGACTGCGCTGCTCCGGAGACAGCCCCACCAGCACAATCCGGTAAGGATCCTTCAGCATTCCCGACAGGGCCACGAAGTCCTTCAGGCCCTTCCGCTCCTCCCAGATATTGGCAACACCCAAGACTATTTTTTTATCCTCAAGCCCATACCGCTTCCGGAAATCACTGGGGGTGGGCCTGAAAATCTCGGTATTGACGGTGTTTCCCACAACCTCCACGGGATACTCCCGCAGAAAGCTTTCCTTCACCCGGCGCTCCAGCCAGTGGGAGGGAACCAAAAGGGTCATATTGGGAATCCCCGTAAAAAAAGCCTTCTTTTTCCCGTAATTGCGTTTGCTTCCGTCCAGCAGGAGGCTGGCGGGATACGCTTTTTTTTGGGGGCAGTGGTGACAGCCGGTTTTCCACCGGTCGCAGCCTACGAAGTCAAAATAGGTACAGTGCCCCGTAAAGGCCCAGCAGTCATGGAGCGTCCAAATAATCTTTTTCCCGCAGCCGCGCAGGTAATCAAACAAAAGCTCCAGGTTTAAATAATAGCCGTGGAGATTGTGCAGCCAGATCACGTCCGGGTCGTATTCCCGTACCCGGTCCAGGAAAATCCGGGTAGCCCCCCGGGAGCCGAAGCCCTGGTTGTCCAGCACACGGCTCATGGCGGCATGGAGGGTGTAATCCACTGCGGTTCCGATCTGAAGGGTGGGGATATCCTCACAGCCGGTTACTCCCCGCCCAAAGGCCAGCAGGCATTCGTCCCCCCGCTTGATCAGCTCCCGGCATTTCTCCGCGACCAGACGTCCCGTACTGGCAGAGCCCGCCAATACATTGATAAACAGGTACTTCATGCACCCTCCCCCTTCGACTGCTGCTGTGCTGATTCTCCTCCGCAATACCGCTGTCCGAAAAATTGGTGTTTTCACTACGCATTTCAAATTTTCTGTCATTGCGAACCAGCGCGCACGCTGGTGTGGCAATGACAGGATACTTGGGACGCATCCCTACAAACACCAATTTGCCGCTCTGTCCTGCAAAAAGGCACCGCCCGGTCAGTATTTTCTCCAAACCATCCGATCCACCACGCCGGTATAGGACTGGATGATTTTCACCACCTTGGTGGAGACATTCTCCTCCACATAATCCGGCACCGGAATGCCGTGGAAGCCCTCCAGATTCATCTGCACCGCGGTGTCCACCGCCTGCAAAAGGCTCTTTTCATCGATGCCCGCCAGGATGAAGCAGGCCTTGTCCAGCGCCTCCGGCCGCTCGGTGGAGGTGCGGATGCACACCGCCGGGAAGGGATGGCCCACGCTTGCAAAGAAGCTGGATTCTTCCGGCAGTGTCCCCGAATCGGACACGCAGCAGAAAGCGTTCATCTGCAGGCAGTTGTAGTCATGGAAGCCCAGGGGCTCATGCTGAATCACACGTCTGTCCAGCCGGAAGCCGCTTTGCTCCAGACGGTTGCGGCTTCTGGGATGGCAGGAGTAGAGGATGGGCATATCATACTTTTCCGCCATGGCATTGATGGCGGAAAATAGAGAGCGGAAGTTCTTCTCCGTGTCGATGTTCTCCTCCCGGTGGGCGGAGAGCAGAATGTACTTCCCCTTCTGCAAGCCCAGTCTGGCATGGATATCGGAACCTTCAATGGCATCCAGATTCTTGTGCAGCACCTCCGCCATGGGAGAGCCGGTCACATAGGTGCGCTCCCTGGGCAATCCGCAGTCCGCCAGATACCGCCTCGCGTGCTCGGAATAGGCCATGTTCACGTCGGAAATGATGTCCACAATCCGGCGGTTGGTCTCCTCGGGCAGACACTCGTCCTTGCAGCGGTTGCCCGCCTCCATGTGGAAAATAGGGATGTGCAGCCGCTTAGCGGGGATGGCGGACAGGCAGGAGTTGGTATCCCCCAGAATCAGCAGGGCATCGGGCCGGATGGCGGTCATCAGCTTATAGGAACAGTTGATAATGTTGCCCACCGTGGCCCCCAGATCGTCCCCCACCGCGTCCATATAGACCTCCGGGTCAGCAAGGCCCAGATCCCGGAAGAAGATTCCGTTTAGATTGTAGTCATAGTTCTGCCCCGTATGGGCAAGAATGCAGTCGAAGAAGCGGCGGCATTTCTTGATGACCTCTGCCAGCCGGATAATCTCCGGCCGGGTGCCCACGATGATCAGCAGCTTCAGCTTCCCGTTGTCCCGGAAAGCAATATCCGAATAATCCAGTTTGGGTGTCATCCTTCCACCGCCTCATAAAAAGTATCGGGTTTTTGAGGATCAAAGCATTCGTTGGCCCACATCAGGGTCACCAAATCCTCGGTATCTGACAGATTGATAATATTGTGGGTGTAACCCGGCAGCATGTGCACCGCCTGGATTTGTTCCCCGGAAACCCGGAATTCCAGCACCTCATCGCTTCCCAGCTTTCGCTGCTGAATGAGCCCCGTTCCGGACACCACAATAAAAAATTCCCATTTGCTGCGGTGCCAGTGCTGGCCCTTGGTCACCCCGGGCTTGGAGATGTTTACGCTGAACTGGCCGCAGGAAGCCGTTTTCAGCAGCTCCGTAAAGCTTCCGCGAGCATCCACGTTCATTTTCAGTGGAAACGCCGCCTTTTCCTTCGGAAGATAGGAAAGGTAGGTGGAGTACAGCTTTTTCGCAAAGCTCCCGTCAGGAATTTCCGGCATCAGGAGCGTTTTCGGCTGATCCCGGAACGCGTCCAGCAGCTCCACAATCTCCCCCAGGGTCACAAAATGGGTCACCGGCGCGGCGCAGTAACGCCCCTCCGGGGTCATTACCGTTTTCACGCCCTCGAATTCGCACCGGTGCTCCCGGCCCTCCAGGGCGTCCAGCATTTCTTCCACCAGGTCGTCAATGTAGAGCATTTCCAGCTCCACCTTTGGGTCATTCACCGTGATGGGCAAATCGTGGGCATAGTTATGGCAGAAGGTGGCCACCACGGAATTGTAGTTGGGGCGGCACCACTTGCCAAAGAGATTAGGGAACCGGTACACCAGCACCTTTGCCCCGGTTTCCTCTGCGTAGGCAAAGAACAGCTCCTCCCCCGCCTTCTTGCTCCTGCCGTACTCCCCCTGGGCATAGCGGCCCACCAGGGTAGCCTGGATGGAGGAGGAGAGCATCACCGGGCAGGTGTTCCCATACTTCTTCAGAGTGTCCAGCAGTGTGGAGGCAAAGCCAAAATTGCCCTGCATGAACTCCTCCTGGTTCTGGGGGCGGTTCACGCCGACAAGGTTGAATACAAAATCTGCCCTTCGGCACCCCTCCTCCAGCAGCTCCCGGGGAGAATCCTTATCATATAGGAACAATTCTCCAATGGTCAGCCCCGGTCGGGTGCGATCCTTGCCGTCCCGAAGAGCCTGCAAGGCTGCGGTGAGGTTCCTCCCCACGAAGCCCGCCGCTCCGGTGATCAGAATATCCATTTGAACCTCCGGTAATTATCCTTGTTTCCGCTTCCAGCTTGCCAGCTCTTCCCGGATGTAGCTTAGGCTCAGCAGCTTCTCCTGAACCTCCGCAACATTCAGAAGCCTTGTGTTGTTGCTGTTAAACTCCGTCAGGACATTGCGCTCCACATTGCCCTCCCGGAAGTATTTATCGTAGTTCAAATCCCGCTTGTCGCAGGGGACCCGGTAGAAATTCCCCAAATCCAGCGCGTTTGCGCATTCCTCGTTGGTGAGCAGGGTTTCGTACATCTTCTCGCCGTGGCGAATGCCGATGACCTTGATCTCGTAGCCCGGGGCAAACAGGCCCGTCACCGCCTGGACCAGGGTCTCGATGGTGCAGGCGGGCGCTTTCTGTACCAGGATGTCCCCGCTGACACCGTTTTGGAAGGCGAACAGCACCAGATCCACCGCCTCCTCCAGGCTCATGATGAACCGGGTCATCTTCGGCTCCGTAATGGTGATGGGGTTTCCCGCCTTGATCTGCTCAATCCACAGCGGAATTACACTGCCCCGGCTGCACATGACATTGCCGTAGCGGGTGCAGCAGATTTTGGTTTTCTCCGGAGCCACCGTCCGGCTTTTGGCCACGATGACCTTCTCCATCATGGCCTTGGAGGTACCCATGGCGTTGACCGGGTAGGCCGCCTTGTCCGTGGACAGGCAGATTACTGCCTTTACCCCCGCCTCAATGGCGGCGGTCAGCACGTTATCCGTGCCGATGACATTGGTTTTCACCGCTTCCAGGGGGAAGAACTCACAGGAAGGCACCTGCTTTAAGGCCGCGGCGTGGAAAATATAGTCCACATTGTGCATGGCGTTCTTTACGGAGGCCAGATCCCTTACATCGCCGATGAAGAATTTAATCTTCCCGGCAACTTCCGGCATTTTCGCCTGGAATTCGTGGCGCATATCGTCCTGCTTTTTCTCGTCCCGGGAGAAAATGCGGATTTCCCCAATGTCCGTCTGCAAAAACCGGTTCAGCACCGCGTTTCCAAAGGACCCGGTGCCCCCGGTAATCAGCAATGTTTTTCCGGAAAAAAGCTTCTCCATGTAATATTCCCCTTTTACTCCATCAGATTTCCCCGGAATCGGGGATCCTCCGCAAACCAAGTTTTCGTTCCGTCCTCCCGGCGCAGGCGCAGCAGCTCAATCACCTGACCATCCCCGCAGACCACCTGAATGCCGCCGTCCCGGGTGGTGCCCAGCACCGTTCCGGGAGCCTCGCAGCTCTCGCTATGGGCCCTGCGGGAGGAAAGCACCGTGATCTTCTCCCCCTTGTACCAGAAGAACGCCCCGGGATAGGGCTCCGTCTGGGCCCGGATAAAGTCATGAAGGGCCCTGCAGCCAAAGGAAAAATCAAACACGCCGTCGGCGGGGGTTCTCTTTTTGTAGTAGGTCGCCTTCGTTTCGTCCAGGGTGATTTCCCGGAAGACGCCCTCGCTCCAATCATCGATATGTTCCCGGATGACCTTGGCCGAGCAGGCGGCCACCTTGTCATAGACGGTTTTCACATCGTCGTACTCGCGGATTGGGAAAAACTCCTGGGCATATACCGCACCCCGGTCATATTCATTGACCATATGGAAAAAGGTGTCGCCCCACTCCGTTTCCCCGGTGAGGATGGCCCAGTTGACGCAGGCCGCGCCCCTTCCCCGGGGCAGCGGGGCAGGGTGCTCGCCGATGCAGCCGTATTTGGGCAGGTTCAGAAGAGGCTCCCGGAATTTCTGGGACCACCCGGTCTGAATCAGCAGATCAGGCTTTCTGTCCGCAATCCACCGCACCGTTTCCTCGTCGTTCACATTGTCGCAGAAATGCAGAGGAATGTCATACTCCGCCGCAATGTCCAGATAGGTATGGTAATTCGCCTTGCTAAGTGAGCGCCGGGCATTCAGGTTCACAATGCCCACCACCTGGCTGCGGATGTTTTTATTACCGCAGATGGTCCGGATCATGGCCTGGCCCACATTGGTGCAGGCAACAAATACAACACGTCCCATGCGCTTTCCCCCTTACCGCATCAGCATCTTAATGGGCAGAAAGCCCTCGGCATACTCCACCTTGTTGGAGAAGCCCCACACATGATTTCGCTCCACATTGATCTGGAACAGGCGGCTGAACCGGTTGTGCTCCTCGCCGTAGCATTCCAGCGCCTTGATTTTCTTCTCGATGTAGGGGGAAATGTCCACAAAATAGGTGGGGTAATAGGCCTGATCCAGCACATAGCCGTTGCTCTGGTACTGGAAGATGTTGTCGCAGTGTCGGGCGGCCGTCAGGCAAAGCTTGGCCGCCTCAATGTGATCCTGGTTCATATCGTGGGCAAAATGCATGAACACGGTATCAATTCCGTACTGATAGATCACGTTTTCAATGCGCTGCATCATCTCTGTGGAGTATACCAGTTTGGTGCACTCCACGGGCTTGAATTCGGTTATTTCATGAATTCCCAGGGCTTCGCAAGCCAGGGCGCTCTGCTGAACGCTGGTTTCGTACTCCACCTGGATGTTCAGGTGGGCAAACCGGGTCACATTGTCCGTCAGGGTCAGCTTGTAAACGTTCTTCCCCTCGGCGGCCAGCTTGGCCGCGGTGCCCCCCGCACCCAGCTCCGTGTCATCGTAATGGGCGCCCACGATCAAAACATTCTTCATATGTCCTTACTCCTTGCAATTTTCCCGAAGGATCTGCGTGAGGGTCTCTATAAAAGATTCCTTGCGGAAATGATTTTCATAGTAATTTCTGGCGTTTCGTCCCCAGCGCAGCCGCGCTTCCTTACGGGAGGCCGCTTCCCGGAGATTCCGGGCCAGGGCCTGGGGGTCCTCCGCCGGGCTGCACAGGCCGCAGTCCGCCTCCCGGATCAGCCGGGCCGTTTCCCCGTTCAATGAAGCAATCACGGGTTTACCCGCCGCGAGATAGGATTGTACCTTCCCCGGCAGATTGGCGGACATTCCGGGGTCGTCAATTAAGGAAATCAGCAGGGCGTCCGCCATGGCGTAAAACCCCGGCATCTCCTCCAGCTTTTTCCGGCCGTAGAAGGTGATGTTTTCCAACCCCCGGGCCAGCTCCCTGCACTTGTCCAGGGAGATTCCTCCGCCAACTATATGGATGCGGATTTCCTTCTGCGTTTGCAGGAGCCTCGCCGCCTCCACAATGGTTTCCACGGACTGCAGATTGCCCACGTTTCCGGCGAACAGGAAATCCACCCCGTCCGCCTGCTTCTCCACCGTGGGAAGCTCCCCGAACAAATCCTCAGCATACTGGGGTAAATACCGGATCTTTGCAGGATCCATCCCAAGGGTTTCCTCAAAATAGGGCAAAAACCCCTGGGAAGAAACCATCAGCTGGTCTGCCCGCCGGTAGATTCTCCGGGAGATTCCCAAAAACACCCGGTACAGCGCGGAACCCTTCCGAACGCCCCCCAGCAGCAGGCTTTCGGGCCACAGATCCAGGCAGTAGAGCACACATTTTTTCCCGTGGCGCTTTGCCCAACTTTCCCCCGCCTGGGCCATCATCACCGGGGAAAGCTGGTTGACGAATACCACGTCAAATTCCTCCCGGCACCGGCGCAGGTACCACCAGGAGGACAGCACATAGCTATAATAATTCAGGAAACGGTAGAAAGCCCCTTTTTTCCTGGGAATGGTGGGGCATCTGTGCACCCGGACGCCATAGAGCACCTCGTCCGCCCGGGCGCCCTTTTCATAACCGGGGTAGACGACCCCCTCGGGGTAGTTGGGGGTACCCGTGACCACCGTCACGCAGTGCCCTTTCTCCACCAGCGCTTGGCAGATATCCGGCAGCCGGAAGGGCTCCGGGTAATAGTACTGACACACCACCAGCACATTCATTGGCTTTCCTCCGCCTTTTTCAGGCTCCTCTTTTTGCTTCCCCTTCGGCTGGAATCGAAACCAGGGGCTTGCCCAGATAGTGCTCCTCACCCAAAAGGACAACTCCCACGGTCCGCATAAGGATCCGGATGTCCAGCCACAGGCTGTAGTGCTCCACATAGTACACATCCAGCTTATACCGCTGTTGCAAATCCAGGTAAATGTTTCCGCTGACCTGGGCAAGACCCGTCATCCCCGGGAGCATCCTCAGCCGCTTGGAAATCTCCTCGTCATAATCCTCCAGGGACGCCACCCGCTCCGGCCGGGGGCCGATAAGGCTCATCTCCCCTTTCAGCACATTCAGGCACTGGGGAATCTCGTCCAATTTGCTCCGCCGGAGGAACTTCCCGATGGAGGTCACCCGGTCGTCGTCCTTCATTACCTCCACGCCCTTGACCATCTTCTCAGAACCGGGGCGCATGGTGCGGAATTTATACACCCTGAAAATCGCCGCATTCTTCCCGGGCCGGTCCTGCAGGAAAAATACCGGACCGGGGGAGGTCAGCTTAATGAGCAGCGCGATCACCGCCCAAACCGGCAAAAAGGGCACCAGCACCAAAAGGGAAACCAGGATATCAAAGCACCGCTTCACGGCAAGCTGCAGCTTCCTCGTCATGGGGATTTAATCCTCTCTGTCAAATTGAATAGGCTCTAAAAATCCGTCCTTCAGGCGGATAACCCCGCTGTCCTTCGAAACCCGGGCCGACCAAATCCGCAGGGTTCCTTCCTCTCCCCGCCAAAACGCGCCGGGATAGGGATGGGTAACCGCCCGGACCATCCGGTCCGCCTGTTCCATGGTCATATCGGAGGTAATTTCGCCGTCCTCCGGCTTCCGTCCGGGCCAGATGGTGGCCTTGCTCTCGTCCTGAGGGCGAAGGGTCACGGTTCCGTCAGCAAACTCTCTCCAGCAGCTTCCCATGAGGGAGACGTGCATTTTGTCCACCAGCTCATACAGCTCCGTGGCGGTAATCCCCTCATGCAGGGGGATTCTCCCCTGGGCGATGATGTCCCCGGTGTCCACCCCTTCGTCCATCTTGAACATGGTAACTCCGGTTTCGTGCAGGCCCTTCAAGATGGCCCAGGGAATGGCCGCACGGCCTCTGCCCAGGGGCAGCAGCGTCGGATGCATGCCGATAATCCCCTGTTTGGGCGCGGAGAGTACCTCTTTCCCCGCAATCTGGGACCAGCCGATGATGAACAGCCAGTCAATCTCATACTCCTTCAGGGCGGCAATGACCTCCGGGTCGTTGATGTGCCGGACCTTCAGCAGCGGGGTATGCTCCTTTTCCGCCAAATCGTCCAGGTAGATTCTCCCGGACTTATTTTTTGCCTGGTCGTCTCTCAGTGTGATGAACAGGTCAAAGTGGCCTCCGATGCGGAGCACCTCTTCGATGCAGCTTCTGCCCAGCTGCACACAGGTGGTAAACGCCATTTTCATATCAGCAATCCTCCGGTTCTCTGCGGAATACGCACTGGAAGGCCTCCGCGTAGCAAAGCCCCGCCTGGCTGCCTCTGCAGGCTGCCAGGCCCCGGATGGTTTCCGGGCTTCTGGGATGGGGATAGGGCCGCATTACATCCCGGTATTGGGACAGCGCCCGGATTTTCGCCTCCACCCCCGCTTCTCCCACCTCCACAAAGGTGTTGGGTGTAAAGCCTTGCATGGATTGGTTCACACTCCACTCCGTGGCGGAGGGAACCTCCATATACCACAGCTCCCGCAGGGGCCGCACCTCGGGCCTTCTCTGGAACAGCCGGATGGCCGCCTGGCAGGCAAGAGAGGTGTGCAGATGGTCGTTGTTGGTGTCGCTGGGGTGATGGGTGATGACCACATCCGGCTGACAGCGGACAATGGACTGCTCGATGAACTGCACCAGCTTCAGGTGGGGCACCGTATTGAGCTGGATATTGGGAAAATTCCCCTTCACCAGGGAATGGACCCCCAGCACACCGGCGCTGCCGGCGATATCCGCCTCCAGCTCAGAGTCCCCGGGCCGCAGATGCCGGACCTCTGCCCCGCCGGACAGGATGCACACATCCACCTGATCCCCCTTGCGGGACTTGGCATACATCAGGGCACCGGCGCCTAGAACCTCGTCATCCGGGTGGGCCACAACAATCAGATAATTCATCCGTTACTCCTCCCCGCTCCAACCAGGCTGTCATTCCCCACGCCTCCGGGAACATAGGTGGGGATAATCTCCGAAACGATTCTCTTTATATCAGGGGTTTCCTCCCTGCAGGCCTTGTCCAGCTGCTCCAGCTGCTTGCGGAAGAGCTCGTCATCCATTTCAATGGGCTTTCCGATGTGAATCTGCTGGTTGGCCGTTTCCTGGAGGCCCTCCTCCTTCATCAGCAGCTCTTCATAGAGCTTTTCTCCGGGACGCAATCCGGTGTATACAATCTGGATATCCACATCCGGCTCCAGACCGCTGAGGCGGATCATATTCCGGGCCATGGTGTCGATCTTCACCGGCTCGCCCATGTCCAGCACAAAGATTTCGCCGCCCTTGGCATAGGCCCCGGCCTGCAGCACCAGGCTCACCGCCTCGGGAATGGTCATGAAATAGCGGATGATGTCGGGATGGGTCACGGTAACCGGGCCGCCAGACTCGATCTGCTTCTTGAATAACGGGATGACGCTGCCGTTGCTGCCCAGAACATTGCCGAAGCGCACCGCCACAAACTCCGTGTCGGACTGCCGGTTCATCATCTGCACCACCATCTCACACAGCCGCTTGGACGCGCCCATGATGTTGGTGGGATTCACCGCCTTGTCGGTGGAGATCAGGACAAACCGCTTCACGCCGTATACCGCCGCGGCCTTGGCCAGCTTGTAGGTGCCCAGCACATTGTTCTTGATGGCTTCGTTGGGGCTGTCCTCCATCAGGGGGACATGCTTGTGGGCCGCCGCGTGGAAGATCAGCTCCGGCCGGTAATGCTCCATCAGCCAGTTCACCCGGTTGGTATTTCTGACGGAACCGATCAGCACCTGAAGATTCAGCTCCGGATGATTCCGATTCAGTTCCATCTGAATTTCGTAAGCATTGTTCTCGTAGATATCAAAAATAATCAGCTGCTTGGGATTGGCCCGGGCAATCTGTCGGCAGAGTTCGCTGCCGATGGAGCCGCCGCCTCCGGTGACCAGCACTACCTTCCCGGATATGTAGCCGATAATCTCGTCGATGTTCACCCGGATGGGCTCCCGGCCCAGCAGGTCCTGGGGGTCCACCTTGCGCAGCTTGCTGACGCTGACCTCGCCGTTGACCATCTGGTAAATTCCCGGGAGCATCTGCACTTCACAGCCGGTGGTGGCGCAGATATCCAGGATTTCCTTCCGATTTTTGGCGGAGCAGCTGGGAATGGCAAAAATGATTTTATCAACGCTGTACTGCTTGACCATCTCCGGGATGGCATGGCGGTCTCCCACAATGGGAACACCGCAAAGCTGCTTATGGAGCTTCGCGGGGTTATCATCAATCACGCAGGCCACATGATCCCGGACATACTCGCTGTTGACGAACTCATTGGCGATGGCCCGGCCCGCATCCCCCGCGCCGATAATCATGATGTTCTTCAGCCCGGAAACGTGGGTCAGATGGGCAAATTTGATCTGGGCCGTCCGGACAAGGCGGTAGGAGAACCGGATTCCCACCGTACAGCAGAAGCTCAGCACGAACCCGATCAGGCAGCTTCCCCGGGGCAGCACCACCCCGTAAAAATGAAAGCCCAACACGCCCACAATGCCCAGGACGAAATAAGCGCCCAGAATCCGGAATACCTCCGGTGTGCTGACGAAAACCCAGATGCTGTTGTACAGCCGGAACAGCACGAATACCCCCACGGTGATGGCACACCAAAGGCCGATGTAGCGTCCATAATTCTCCAGAAAAATATGGGAAATATCCGCAAAAACAAAATCAAACCGCATCCAAAGGCCAAAAAAGAAGGAGACCATGGTTGCAAGGACATCCATCAGCATAATCAGGGTAACCTTTGCCATTGCCGCGGTATTCGGTTTACCCAACTTAAAGGATTTCATTCTGCTCACATCCAGCTTTCTCATAGTGTATCGGATACCCCCGGAAGATACCGACCGATTCCGTGGGGGTTCCCCCTTATTCGTCTGCAAAGTTCAGTTTATTATATCATACTCCGGCACATACGGCAAGGGAAACTTTTGCGTCCGGAACCGGGATCCGCACCGGGCAAACCCGCAAAAGTCCGCCGCACCCCATCAGGCGCGGCGGACTTTAAACGATTTGACGATTCGTTTCTCCTGGAAAAAGAAAATTGTTGTTTACACTACACGTTCCAAATTTCCTGTCATTGCGAACCAGCGCGCACGCTGGTGTGGCAATCCCCCGGTTAGAGGTAAAATGTATCGACAATTGCCCTACCGAGTGGGGAAACCTTACGATTTTTGGTGGTAATCGTTACCTGGTTCCATTCGACCGGGGGGTTGCCACGCCAGTGTGCGCACTGGCTCGCAATGACAGCGTTTATTCACTAAACAGCAATTTACCGCAGCAATTCCATTCCTTTTACGGCTGCGTTTCTTCGGTATCGGAGTTCTTCCGTGAACCGGCGGCTTTTCGTTTTCTCAGAAAAATCAAAGCCGCCACCGCCAGCACGCCCGTTCCCCCGACTGCCGCCGCGATCCATCCCCAGGGAGTTTCCCCCGTATCCAGCAGCACAGCCGCCACCGCGTTATCTCCGGCTTCCAGCGGGAATACCAGGTAGCTTTCATCCACCTCAAACGCGGCGCTCCTCCATTGCCCCTGGGCATCCCGAACATACAGGGCCAGACGCTCCGGCTCCTGATCTTCGGGGATCAGATATCTGCCCCTGGTAATCACCGAATCCTCCGTCAGGGAGAAGCTTTCGGACTCCAGCAGCACCTGTCCTTCGGGAAGCTGGGGGGAATCCTTCGGCTTCGTCAGCTTCAGGGTCCAGTCTAAGGGGAAGGTCCCCTCCAGCAGCATCACAGGCTTTCCGCCCCGAAGCTCCCGGGACTCCACCACGCTCAGATCCATGACATACTGCGCATGGAAAACCTGGTCGAAGTACACCTTCTCCACCCCCCGGCTTCCCACACCGGGCCAGGATCCCACCATTCCATCCTTCACAGATACCTGGGGGACGTTCTCCGGTGCCAGGGAAGCGCCTGCCTTCACCTTCCGGACCGCTTTCGTACCATCCTCCTGAACGAAGGTCAGCCGCGCATACCAGAAGTCCTTGGGGACATCCTCCAGGGCAAAGAAGCTCTTTTCCGAAATAGGCTGAGCCGCCCCGTCATAGCTGATTCCGTCAATTCCGCCGTAATCCCGGGTTGTCACCAGGTAGCAGTTTCCTTGCAGGGCCGGTTCTTCGTCCTGCTCCTGGGCCGTTTCCCGGCATCCCAGAATTCCGCCGATTCCCTCTCCCTCCGACAGGATCTGCACCATGCTGCGGCAATCCGATACAATTCCGGCGCTTCCGGCAATGCCGCCCACATAATCCTTTCCATCCAGAACGCATTTCACACTGCACTGCCGAATGTATCCCGCGCCGCGCCCGGTGATACCGCCGATGTATTGGGCGTTCTCCTCCGTCAGGCTGCCGGTGTTGACGCACTGCTTTACCAGGCCCATGGACTGCCAGCCCGCAATTCCTCCTCCGTTCTGCTTTTTGGCGGTAACGGTTCCCGAATTGGAGCAGGACAGCACCACAGCCCGGACTTCGCTCTCAAAGTTCAGCGATTCCTGGCCCACCACCTGCCAGTCCTCCAGCAGGTCCAGGTCATTTTCCGGTGCCATGGCCCCGGTAATACCTCCGGCGTTGCGGTCCGCCAGAACATCTCCGGAATTGCAGCAGCGCTCCACCTTGCCGGAGAGGAGCTCCGGCTGATCCTGGTCGGACACATCCACCAGTCTGCCTCCCACATGCTCCGAGGCCCGGCTGATGGTTTCTCCCATGGCGCTCATCTGCCCCTGGATTCCGCGCATGTCCTGAGCAATTCCCGAGGCGGTGTCCACGGCAGCCCCCGAGGCCTTGCGGATGGTCTGGGACATGTTTCTCAGGCACGCGCTCAGGGCGTTTTGTGCCGCGGCAATGGCATCCGCATCCGGCAGCGAGGGATTTTCCTCGCTGGGAAGCAGCGATTCCAGTGCCTCCCGGGCCGATTCCACCTCATCTGTCAGGTTTCCCAGCTGGTCAAAGATGGCTCCCGCGCTGCTCTGGGCATTGCCGGAGGCCCGGCTGACCATTCCGGAGAGGGTGCTCAGCTGTTCTTTCAGAATCTGAAGCGTATCCTCCACAAAGACCATGGTGGAGGAAGGCTCCATCTGGCCCACAATGCCGCCCACTTCCTTGCGGCCGAAGACATCCGCCTTGTTTTCACAGTCTGCGATGTAACCGGACTGGGTCCCCGCGATGCCCCCGATATTGTAGCCCATCTGCCGATAGCCAACAGTCTGTTCGTTTGTGCAGGAGCGAATGACACCGGTGCTGATGCCCGCAATGCCGCCGATATCCGTCACCGTATCGGAGGATTCCGAATTCCGGATGGAATCCAGGGTAATGTCGGAAAGCTCCACGGTATTCTGCTGGGCTGTGGTATTGATTTCCGCCCAATTGACACATCCGCGGATCACGCCCTGATTCTCTCCCGCGATGCCGCCCACAAAATGGTCTCCCTGGAGCTGACCGTCCATCCGGCAGTTCTCCAGAAGGCCGGTGACCGTGTTTTTTCCCGCGATGCCGCCCACATAGCTTCCTCCGGAAATCTCCCCGGAGAAGCTGCAGCGGACGATGCTGCCGCTGTTGCATCCGGCAATGCCGCCCACCTTTGCCCGGGTCCCCCCGGGATGAATCTGAGCCTGTACGTTCAGCTCCCGCACCTGGGCGGATGCCGTCAGATACCGGAATAATCCCTTGGCGGAACCGTCCGAGGTAATGCGCAGGCCCCGGATGATATGTCCGTTTCCTTCGAAGGTGCCGCAGAAAATGGGAATTCCCTCGAATTCCGAGCCTCCCAGATCCAAGTCCGCCTTCAGCGACACCTTCAGGCCCTGACTGTAGCTGTCCAGGCGGCATTTCTCCGCGAATCTGAGAAAATCCTTCTCCGTGGAGATGGTAATTTCCCTTTCGTATTCTTTTTCCTCCTGGGCGCACACCGGAAGCGCCAGGGTGAGCACAAGCAGGACACAAAGCACCACGCTGAAAAGCCTTTTACGCATTTCCCTCGCCTCCTTCCCGGATTTCTCCCCCGGCGGAAACCGACGCCTCCAGCTGTCCCTGGATCACGCCGTCCACATTGGCATTCACCATTCCGCTGACATAGCCATGGATATGGCCCCGCACCCGGATGGCTCCCTCCGCCTTATGAATCGTGGACTCGGGGACCTTAATCTGAAAGCTGGTCCGGTTGATAATGGAGTCGCCCAGCACCAGGATGGAGGGAAGCACGAACAGAACCAGCACCATGGAGATAACCGTTCCTCTTCCGATGCAGTTGCCCATGGTGCACACCACAGGCTGCGCCGTAAGATTGCCGATCAGAAAGCCCGCCGAGGCCATAATGGTTCCGGAGGTAAACACCGTGGGGAACGCCGCGTTCAGTGCATGAATCACCGCCTGCTTGTGGGGCATCTTCCGCTTCTCCTCCTGATAATGGCTGGAGATCACGATGGCGTAGTCGATGTTGGCGCCCATCTGAATGGCCTGTACAATCAGATATCCCAGGAAATACAGGGGTGTTCCCGTAAGGGTCGGGAAGGAGAAATTGATCCAGATACTGCCCTGAATCACAATAATCAGCAGCACCGGAAGTCCCGCCGACTGGAAGGTGAACAGCAGCACCACAATCACGAAGAAGGCGGACAGCACCGATATCAGCAGATTGTCCGTTTCGAAGGAGGAGGCCAAATCCCGGGAGCTGGTGGAATTGCCCACCAGGTAGACATCATCGTCATAGAACCTCCCGATGATCTCATGCATCCGGTCCAGGAAGGCGAAGGCCTCATCGCTCTCCTCCGGCAGGTTCAGCACCACCACCATCCGGCTGTATCGTTCATTCTGGAGCTGGGCCTGGGCCATTCCCAGCTGGGAGAACAGCTCATCAAGCATCCGCTGGTCATCGCCGCTTAGCTGAATGTTGTGTGCCTGAAGCTGATCCTTCAGGAAAACAAACATATCAAACAGCGGAATCTCATATTCCTCCAGCCCGCTGAGAATGCTGCCGACCTCATTGTGCTCCGCGGCGTAGGAGGCGTAGAGCAGCTGGATCACCTCATAGTCCATCCCCGCCAGCTCCGAGAATTCCCTGGGGTTCAGGGCATCGGTCAGCATATAGCCGTCCATGGCCTCGGTCCCGGACAAGCCCATAACGGATTTGACCTCGGGACAGGCCTTTAGTTCCTGAATAATCTCCTTTTCGGCGTTGTAGTCCCCGGAAGGGATCACCACCGCTACCATATTATTGACACCAAAGGTTTCCTTGATCTTGAAGTAGGCCGTCTGCCGTTCGGTCATTTTCGCGGTTTTCAGATCGTAGTAGCTGTAGGAATAGGGACAACGGTTGGAAAGGATAAACGCCGCTACCAGCACCAGCAGGAACAGCGGCGGCACCACCCGGCGGGTCTTTACCGCGAATTTACCCACAAAGTTGATATTGGGGATCAGCTTTTTGTGCCGTGTCTTATCAATCAGGGGGCTGAACAGCACCAGCAGGCCCGGCATCAGGGTAAACACCGACAGCAGGCTCAGCATGATCGCCTTGATGAGCACCATGGCCATATCCAGACCGATAGAAAACTTCATAAAGGCCAGGGCCGCCAGGCCGCTGACCGTGGTCAAGGACGAAGCGCTGATTTCCGGGATGGCCTTACTCAGAGCGTCCACCGCGGCGTCCCGGGCATTCTTGGTTTCGTGCTCATCGGAGAACCGGTGACATAGAATGATGGCATAGTCAATGGCCAGCACCAGCTGCAGCACCACGGCGATGGAATCGGAGATAAAGCTGATTTTCCCGCAGAGGAAATTGGTGCCCATATTCAGCACCGCCGCGACGCCGAAGGTCAGCAGCAGCACCGGAACCTCCATATAGGCCCGGCTGGTTGTGATCAGCACCGCGATAATGATGATCACCGCCACCACCAGAATGGTGGTCATCTCCTCCCGGAGCATGGCATTCTCGTCATAGCCCACCGAGGAATAAATGGAGGCGTCGTAACCGGCCAAAACCTTCTCAATTTCCTCCTGGGCCTTTTCACTGACAGGGTCGGTGGATTCCGCGCTGAAGCTGATGTCATAAAGGGCGGAAGCATCCCGGTAATGATCCAAAGTGTCATCGAAGGTCACCATGCTCAGTCCCTCGATGTCCGACAATTCCTCCGCCAGCGCCTGGGCCGTCTGGAAGGAAACATTGGACACCATAACCTGGGCCGTGCCGAAGGTGGCGAAATTCTCGCTCATGGCCACCAGACCCTGACGGGTTTCGGTATCCTCCGGGAGGTAAACGGTGACATCGTTTTCCACCTTCACCCAGCCCCGGGAGAAGATGCAGAAAATAAAGGCGAATACGTACAGCAGAAAAATCAGATTTCGCTTGTCCACGATAAACGCGGCCAGCTTATCGATAAAACTTTCGGATTTCATAGCGTTCATAGTCCACTCCTGTTGAAAAAAGGAAAATCGGATACCTGTTGATTTTTGTCTGTGTTGTATATTATAATAACGCCGTCCCCCAACAGCAAGCATCAAAAAGGGCCATTCTATATAATTTTAGACATAGCAAAGGAATTTGTTTGTTTTTCAATCCAATCATCCCAACGCAGGAAAATTGTTGTTTACGCTTGTACGCCTAAAAAACACTGTCATTGCGAGCCAGTGCGCACACTGGCGTGGCAATCCCCCGGTTAGAGGGGAAATGTATCGACAATTGCCCTACAGAATGGGGAAACGTTACGATTTTTGGTGGGAATCGTTACCTGGTTCCATTCAACCGGGGGATTGCCACACCAGTCTGCGGACTGGTTCGCAATGACAGGAAATTTGGAACGTGTAGTGTAAACAACAATTTTCCATCCCAATCCCAACTACAGGAGGCAACCATGGCAAAGGCAGAATATCGCAGCGCGATCCGCTCCCGGACGCTGATCAAAGGGGCGTTGGCGGACCTGCTGCAGGAAAAACCCCTGGAAAAAATCACCGTCACCGACGTGGTGAACCGGGCCGGCATCAACCGGGGCACCTTCTACGCCCACTATTCCGACGTGCCCGATGTGATCAACCGGGTGATCCAGCAGACCTTCGCCGGAATCCGGGAGGCCCTCTCTCCCCGGATCCTGCCCCTGGAGGACGTTCCTGGGGCAATTATGAACAGCATCCAGAGCATCCTGGAATCCGATCTGGATTTCTACAAAAAAATCATGAATTCCACTGCGGCCCCCATGCTTCAGGAGCAGATGGTGAACCTAGTACTGGAATATCTGATGGAGCGGGAAACGGCATACCACGTTGCCAACCAGGACCCCTATTTTCTCACCATCCGGTTCTGCGCGGGGGGCTTAAGCAACCTCTACCGGGACTGGTTCACCGGAAAAATCCCCATCCCATTGTCCGAGCTTACCGCCCAGTCAGAGGTCTTTCTCCGCAAAACCATCGCCGACCTTCCGTCACCCTGGGAAAAAAACGACACCGCAGGAAGCTTCTGAAGCCTCCTGCGGTGTATTTCTGCATACCGACCTTGCCCAGCATACAGAGAAACTAATGTTTAAATGTGTGTTGCAAATTACCTGTCATTGCGAGCCAGTTCGCAAACTGGCGTGGCAATCCCCCGGTTGAATGGAATCAGGTAACGATTACCACCAAAAAACGCATAGTTTTCCCACTCTGCAGGGCAATTGTCGTTACATTTCTCCTCTAACCGGGGGATTGCCACACCAGCGTGCGCGCTGGTTCGCAATGACAGAAAACCTGGAACGTGCATTGTAAACACCAATTTGCCGTGCTGCTGCGTTATAGCGTCAGCACAGCATTATTCTTCACGTCCCAGGCAGCCGCGGACAATGGCGTCCATCTGATCCATTTTGCGCAGCATATCCTTGGCCAGGGCAATCTGGCAGCGGGTTCTGACCAGATTGTGCTCCGGGTAGAGGATCTTGAAATAGGGATCCCCCTGGATATAGTCGTCCAGGAACCGGACGGCCAGCTCCGCCGTCAGGCAGAAGCAGCTCATGCCCAGCGTCCGGATTTCATTCTCCGTCAGCGTTCCGGCGGTCTGGGACAAAAAGCCCTGGGCGAAGGCCCGGAACACCTCCAGATCCACCCCGGCCCTGTCATACTCCGGGCAGTCCTCCTCCACAAAGTTGGCCGCGAACCGGATGGCATCGCCAAAGTCGTGGCCGATAAGGCCGGGCATCACCGTATCCAAGTCGATGACCACAAGGGCGGAATTGTCCCTGGAATCAAACAGGACATTGTTAATCTTGGTATCGTTATGGGTCACCCGAAGGGGAAGCTCCCCCCGGGAAAGCATATCGGACAGGGTGCAGGCCAAATCCTGAACCTCCATCAGATAGGTTATCTCCTCCTGAACCTGGTCCAGGCGTCCTGCGGCATTCGCCTCCACCGCTTTTGCCAGCTTTTCATAGCGCTGGCGGGTGTTGTGGAAGCCGGGAATGGTTTCATGAAGCTGCTGGATATCAAAATCCGCCAGCTGCATCTGGAATTCGCCGAAGGCCTTGCCCGCGTTGCGCAGAACCAGTGGGTCCTTCACGGCGTTATAGGTGACGGAATCAATGTAATTGGTCATCCGCCAGAAATTCCCGCCGTCAATGATGTAGGTCTTCCGGTCGTAAGTATGGTGGAAATGGAGCGCGGTTTTGCCGGGGCTCTTGGCCCGAATGTGCTCCGTGACCTTGTCGATATTCTCCATCAGCCCCACCGGATCCCGGAAGGCATAGGTATTGACGTTCTGCACCAGGAAGGATTTGCATCTTCCGTCCTTCAGCCGGAAATTCACCTTATAGGTCCGGTTCACATTTCCCATCTGAACCGTTTCATAGCCCACATATTCGTCCTCAATTTTGAAGCGTCTGCAAACTTCCTGTAATTTCTCGTTTAAGTCCACGAAAACCGATCCTTCCATACCAGTTTCTCCGCCGCGGCGGACACAATTGCAGATTATACCCTATCCCGGGCAATCTGTCAAGAAAACCTGAAAACAGACCTTCTGGTTATTTCAGAGTTCCGGGGAAAAGCGCCTCAATGGCCGCCCGGGCCGCGTCCTGCTCCGCCCGTTTCTTGCTGGTGCCGAAGCCGGTACCCACCACCTTGCCGTTGAGGCTGACCTCCACATCAAACCGCTTGTCATGATCCGGGCCGGTTTCCGCCGTCAGCTCATAGCTGAGAATCTGATTTTTCTTCTGCTGCACCAGCTCCTGCAGCAGCGTTTTGTAGTCCACGTTGCGGAGCTTCTTCACAGGCACCTTCACCAGAATGAATCTGCGCACAATTCCCAGGGCCGCGGAAAGTCCCCCATCCAGAAAGCTGGCGGCAATGATGGACTCCATGGCGTCAGCCAGGATGGACTCCCGGGTTCTTCCGCCCAGGCGGTCCTCCCCATGGCCCAGCAGCAGGTGGTCGCCCAGACCGATTGTGTTTGCCACGTCCGCCAGGGTTTTCTCGCAGACCATATCCGCCCGCATCCGGGTCAGCTCCCCCTCGGGGCGGTCCGGAAAGCTGCGATACAGGTACTCCGCCACCAGCATGCCCAGCACGCTGTCCCCCAGAAATTCCAGCCGCTCGTTGCTGAGCAGACTGTTGTGCCAGCGTTCATTGGCGTAGGAGGAGTGGGTCAGGGCATTCTGAAGCAGGGTGATGTTGGAGAAACGGTAGCCCAGTGCCGTTTCCAGATCCTTAATCATGTACGTTCTCCTTATCCGGCGTCATCGCCTGCAGAGCCTTTTCCAGCTCCGAGGTGAAATCCGCCCGGGCGGCATCCGCGGCCTGCTTCAGGGCATTCTGGAACGCCAGCGCATCGGAAGCTCCATGGGCCTTAATCACCGGCTTGCGGATTCCCAAAAACTGGGTGCCGCCGATGGTGCGGTAATCCAAGAGATCCTTGATCTTGTTGACCTCGCTCCTGCACAGAAGCCCGCCCACCTTGGTAAGCAGGTTCTTGTAGAACATTTTCTTCATCAGGCTGCCCATAAACATGGCGGTGCCCTCGATGGTCTTGAGCAGTACGTTTCCGGAGAACCCGTCGCAGACCACCACATCCACCGCGCCCATGGGCACGTCCCGGGCCTCCACATTGCCCACGAAGTTGATAAGGCCCTGGTCGGAGGCGGATTTGAGAAGGGCGTAGGCATCCTTCTGCAGGGCGGTGCCCTTGCTGTCCTCGGTGCCGATGTTCAGCAGGCCCACCTTGGGATTGACTACTCCCAGCTGCCTTTCCGCATAGGCGGAGCCCACCAGGCCGAACTGCAGCAGAAATTCCGGGGTGCACTCGGCGTTGGCGCCGCAGTCCACGATCACGGTCTTGCCCCCCGCCTTGTTGGGCACGGCGGGGCCCATGGCCGCCCGGCGGATTCCCTTGACCCGCTTCACCAGCAGGGTGGCTCCCGTGAGCAGCGCCCCTGTGGAGCCCGCGGAAACAAAGGCGTCCCCCTGGCCCTGGGAGAGCATTTTCAGTCCCACCACCATGGAGGAATTCTTCCGCTTATGAATCACGGAGCCGGGATCGTCGTGCATATCCACCACGTCGTCCGCGTTGGCGATTTCCACACCTTCGGGAAGATCCTGGATGCCGTGCTTACCCAGCACCTCCAGGATTGCCTCTCCCCGGCCCACCAGGGTGATTTCCAGGCCGTAGGCCTTGGCCGCCTCCAGCGCGCCCAGGACGGGAGCCTCAGGGGCCAGATCCCCGCCCATCGCGTCAAGAATAATTCTCATTGCGCCACCTCTTTCTTTAGATCCCCGCGGAAACCAGCGCGTCGATGATCTCCAGGGAACGGTTGGCAATTGCCAGATTTTTTTCTGCTTTCTTACGTATCCGCTTCTCCAGCGGAGAAATAATGCTGAAATTCACATTCATGGGCTGGAAGTTCTCCACCGTCCGGTCGCTGACATACAGTCCCAGCGCGCCGATGGCGGTTTCCCGTGGGAAATCGGGGGCCTCCCGCCCGGAAAGCCTTGCCGCCATGGCCACGGCAGCCAGGTATCCAGAGGCAGTGGATTCCACGTACCCTTCCACCCCGGTCATCTGCCCGGCGAAGGCCACCATGGGGTCCCGGCGGTCGGCGTAATACCGGTCCAGCAGCTTGGGACTCTGAAGGAAGGTGTTGCGGTGCATCACCCCGTAGCGGACAAACTCCGCCTCCCGCAGGGCGGGAATCATGGAGAAAACCCGTTTCTGCTCCCCGAATTTCAGATGGGTCTGGAAGCCCACCATGTTAAATACCGTCTTTTCCGCGTTGTCCTGCCGCAGCTGCACCACGGCATAGGGCTCCGCGCCGGTTCTGGGGTCCCGAAGCCCCACGGGCTTCAGAGGGCCGTAGCGCAGGGTTTCAAAGCCTCTGCGGGCCATAACCTCCACGGGCATACAGCCTTCAAACACATTGGCGTCCTCAAAGCCGTGGACCTCCGCCTCCTGGGCGGCGGTCAGCTCCCGGACGAAGGCTTCGTACTCCTCCCGGTTCAGGGCACAGTTGATGTAATCCGGGGTTCCCCGGTCATACCGCGACTGCCACCAGGCCAGATTCATATCAATGGACTCCGCCGTCACCAGAGGCGCGGCAGCGTCGAAGAAGTGGAGATAGTCCTGCCCGAAGTATTCCCCGATGGCCCGGGACATGGGCTCCGAGGTCAGGGGGCCCGTGGCCACAATCACCGGTCCCTGGGGGACGGCAGTCACCTCTTCGGACACCACGGTGATGCCCGGATGGCTGCGGATTTTCTCCGTCACCATTTTGGAGAAGCCTCCCCGGTCCACCGCCAGACACCCGCCCGCTTCCACACGGGTAGCGTCGGCGCAGGCAAGGATCAGGCTCCCGCAGCGGCGCAGCTCCTCCTTCAGAAGTCCCACCGCATTCTCCAGCCGGTCGCCCCGGAGGGAGTTGGAGCAGACAAGCTCCGCGAAATCCTCCGAATGATGGGCCGGGGTCATCTTTTTGGGCTTCATTTCATACAGCGTCACCTGGAAGCCCCTCTGGGCCAGCTGCCACGCGGCCTCGGAGCCTGCCAGCCCCGCGCCGATTACCTTTACCTCCATGGCTCAGCCCTCCCCGGACTTTTTCGTGGTTTTCTTCGCCGTGGATTTTTTTGCAGCCGGTTTCTTTGCCGCGGGTTTTTTCGCGGCAGTCTTTTTTCCGGTGGTTTTCTTCCCGGCTTCGGCCTTTGCGGCAGCCTCGGCAGGCTCCCCGGCGGGTTCTCCCTCCGCACCCTCCTGGCCGGTCTTTTTCTTATAGTAGCCCCTTTTGTCCTCCGGGAGGAACCGGGAGCAGTGCTCGTTGACACAGAAGGGCTTCATTCTGCCCTTGCCGGACCGTTTAAACAGGGTCTGGCCGCACTCGGGGCAGTCCTCGGCCGTGGGCACGTCCCAGGTCATGAAGCCGCACTCGGCGCCCTTTTCACAGGCATAGTAGGCATAGCCCCGCTTGGATTTGCGCTTGAGCATCCCGCTGCCGCATTTGGGGCACCGACCGGGCATCCGCTCCACCAGGGGCTTGGTGTTCTTGCACTCCGGGAAACCGGGACAGGCCAGGAATTTTCCGAACCGGCCCATTTTGATGACCATTTTCCGGCCGCACAGCTCACAGATTTCGTCGGTTTCCTCCTCGGGAACCTTCAGCCGGACGCCCTCCAGGGCCTCCTCGGCATCCTTCAGCTCCTGGCTGAAGCCCTTGTAGAAATCGGCAAGCAAATCCTTCCAGTGCTGCTTTCCCTCCTCCACCGCGTCCAGGCGGGACTCCATATTGGCGGTAAATTCCACATCGATGATGTCGTTGAATCGCTCCACCATCAGTCCGGTCACAATCTCTCCCAAAGGTGTGGGACAGAGCCGCTTGTCCTGCTTGACCACATATTCCCGGTCTTCGATGGTGGAAACCGTGGCGGCATAGGTGGAGGGGCGGCCGACCCCCTTTTCCTCCATGGCCTTGACCAGGGTAGCCTCGGTGTACCGGGCAGGGGGCTGGGTGAAATGCTGCTCACTGTCCACCTTCTGCGCCAGGGCTTTCTCCCCCACCTGCAGATCCGGCAGCGGAGAGCCCACCGCCTCCGCCTCATCGTCCCGGCCCTCTTCATAGACTGCGATAAATCCGGCAAAGCGCATGCTCTGGTGGCTGGAACGGAACAGGTGCCCGGCGCACTCCGTATCGATGGACACGGTGTCAAACACGGCGTTTGCCATCTGGGAGGCCAGGAACCGGCTCCAGATCAGCTTGTAAAGCTTATACTGATCCGGCGTCAGGCTGTGACGGATGGACTCGGGATCCAGCTCCACATGGGTGGGCCGGATGGCCTCGTGGGCATCCTGGGCGCCGGCCTTGGTCTTGAACACATGGAATTTTCCGTAATAGTAGCCCTCGCCGTAGCGGGCACGGATCAGGTCCGCCGCGGCAGCCATGGCCTCGTCGGATAAGCGCAGGGAGTCGGTACGCATGTAGGTAATCAGACCCAGAGTGCCTTCACCCTCCACGTCCACACCCTCATAGAGCTGCTGGGCCACCATCATGGTTTTCTTGGGGGTCATATTCAGCTTCCGGGAGGCCTCCTGCTGCAGCGTGGAGGTGGTGAAGGGAGGCGCGGAGGAGCGCTTCTTCTCCGCCTTCTTCACATTGGTCACGGTAAATTCCCTGCCGGCAATGTCGTCAATCACCGTCTGGGTTTCCGCCTGGTTGTTAAGCTCCCGCTTTTTGTCCTCTCCATAGTAGTGGGCAACAAAGCTGCCGGGCTTTCCCACCCGGTTTAAGGTCACATCCAGCGACCAGTATTCCCTGGGCTGGAAGGCGCGGATCTCGTTCTCCCGATCCACCACCAGTCGGGTAGCTACGCTCTGCACCCGTCCGGCGGACAGGCCTCTGCGCACCTTCTTCCACAGCAGCGGCGAGAGCTCATAGCCCACGATCCGGTCCAGAATCCGCCGGGCCTGCTGAGCATCCACCAGATTATAGTCGATGTCCCGGGGATGGGCGATGGAATCCTGAACCACCTTCTTGGTGATCTCATTGAAGGTCACCCGGTGGGTTTTCTCATCGGGCAGGTTCAAAAGCTCCTTCAAATGCCAGGAAATGGCCTCTCCCTCCCGGTCAGGGTCGGTGGCGAGATACACGGTATCGGCCTGGGAGGCCGCCTTCTTCAGCTCCCGGATCAGCTCTTCCTTCCCCCGGACCGGCTGATACTGGGGAGTGAAGTCGTGCTCTAAATCCACACCCATCTTGCTCTTGGGCAGATCCCGCAGGTGGCCCATGCTGGCCTTCACCGTATATTCATTTCCCAGATAGTTTCCAATGGTCTTGGCCTTGGAGGGTGACTCCACGATGACCAAATTGTGTTTTCCCATGCTTTTTCTCCGTTTCGGTTAATTCAGAATAATGCGTTTGCCGGGCAGGCGCCTCAGGATTCCCTTCAGCTCCAGCATGGTCATTGCGGCCAGCATTCTACCGGTGGTCAGACCGGTTTCGGCAATCACATCATCCACAAGCCTTGGCCCGTCCTTCAAAGCGTCTGCAATAAGCTTTTCATCTGCGCTGAGCTTCGGCTTTTCTCTGTTTACGTCACTATAAAGCCCGGATGGCTCCTTGTCAATGTCTTTTTTGTCGCATTTCCCGGAGGCAGACGGAACCGGCGCGGGAAAAATGGTTTCCTGCGCCACCTTCACCGGGGCACTTGGCTCCTGAGAAAACGATGTTCCGGCGGGCATTTCCGCCAAATCCTTCCGGATGCGTTCCGGGAACCGGTGGGCGTATTCACTGACCACATCCCACCCGCAGCCTACGGGCGTGGCTCCCTCCCGCATCAGCTGGTAGCTGCCCGTGAAGCCGGAAACATCCACATTTCCCGGCACCACGAACACATCCCTGCCCTGCTCCGCCGCCAGCCGGGCGGTAATCAGAGAGCCGCTTCTGTCCGGGGCCTCCACCACCAGCACCCCACAGCTGAGGCCGCTGATAATCCGGTTCCGCTTTGGGAAGTTCCACTTGTGCGGAGGAGTCCCCGGCATAAACTCGCTGAGGATACAGCCGAACCGCTCCACATCCCCAAAAAGCGCCCGGTTGCTCTTGGGATATACCTGTTCCACGCCGCAGCCCAGCACACCGATAACCTGACCGCCCCCGGTCAGCGCACCCCGCATGGCCATAGCGTCAATACCCATGGCCATGCCGGATACCACCGCTGCGCCGCAGCGGGCGATCTGGAAGCCCATTTTCTGGGCCATGTTCAGGCCATAGGCCGACGGGTGGCGGGTGCCCACAATTCCTATCGCAGGCAGTTCATCCATCGGAAACAGTGTACCCTTATAGTAGAGTACCATGGGCGGGTCCGGAATATTCCTGAGCCTCCGGGGATAGGCCTCCTGTCCGAAGGTGAGAATCCCGATTTCCTCCCGAGCACACCGCTCCAGAATCTTCTCCGCCTGCGTCAGATCCCGGTTGCTCAGGGCCTTGCGAACCAGCCCTTCCAGCTCCTCGGGGATATCCTCCCGCCCCCCGGCGAAGAAAATCTCCTCAGGATCCCGAAAATGCTCCAAAAGCTTTGCCCGTTCCCCATCATTCAATTCCGGGTGATGCGCAAACCATATCCAGTAAAGCCGCATTTTCATCAGCCTCTCTCTATTCTCTGTTTTTCTCAGCGGGAAACACGCCTCAAGTTTTCTGTCATTGCGAACCAGTGCGCACACTGGTGTGGCAATGACAGCGTTTATTCGCCAAACAACAATTTACCGCTCCGCACTTTCGGCCTTCCTTCTGCTGTTCATCCTCTCGCCATTTCCCACATCACAATGGTTGCCGCCACGGCCGCGTTCAGGGATTCGCAGTGGGGATTCATGGGGATAATCAGCTCCGCGTCGGCGCTGCTGAGGATTTCCTTCCGGACCCCCTGGCCCTCACTTCCGATGACCACCGCCATGGTCCCCAACGCCGAGCGCCGGATGTCTCCTGAGCGCTCACTCAGCGCCGTGACGCCGATGGGAATTCCCTTCTCCCGGCAGGCATGGCGGGCCTGCTCCCAGGATACGCGAACCACATCCCGGCGGAAAACCGCGCCCATGCTGGCCCGGACAACCTTGTGACTGTAGGGATCGGCGCATCCTTCCAGCAGGGCCACGGGGATATCCAGGGCATCCGCCGTCCGCAAAATGGTCCCCAGATTCCCGGGGTCCTGAATTCCATCCAGCAGCAGCATCCCGCCCCGGGGCTCCAATAGCCGCTGCGGAGGGATTTCACATACAAACAGCGCCCCCTGGGGGCTTTCCATGGGGGAAACGGACTGCATCACATCGGCGCTTACCCAAACCAGCCGCACCGAATCCGGCACCCGAGCTTCCACGCCCTCGGACAGAATCACGGTTTTCAGTCCCGGGCAGTGGCGCACCGCCTCCTCCAGGAGCTTGGTGCCGTCGCCCACGAAAAGTCCCGCTTCCTCCCGGGCTTTTCTGGAGGACAGCAGCTTTCTCAGCTGCTGGATCAGGGGATTCTTCCGGGAGGTAATGTACTCCCCGGTCATAGCTTCTGCACCGTTTCCAGGGCGTAGTTATCTCCCAGCACCACCATGATATCCCCTTCCCGGATCTGATAATCCGCCGCAGGGGACACATTGGTCTTTTTGCCGCTTTCCACGGCGATGATGTTCACGCCCAGTTTCGCCCGGACATTCAGCTCCCGCAGGGTCTTTCCGATCCAGCTTGCCGGGGCGGGGATGTCCAGAATGCCGTACTCCTCGGAAAGCTCGATGTAATCGAGCACATTGTGCCGCACCAGACTTCTGGCGAAGCGCTTGGCGTGCTCCTGCTCCGGAATCAGCACCCGGCTGACCCCCAGCCGCTCCAGAACCCGGCGGTGGGTTTCGTCGTGGGCCTTGCACACGATCTGGGCCACCCCCAGCTCCTGGAGATTCATCACCGTCAGCACCGACGCGGCCAGATTGTCGCCGATGGCCACGATGGCGCAGTCAAAATTCCTGGCCCCCAGTGCCTTCAGCACTTCCTTGTCCTGGCCGTCGGCGGTGACGGCGTGGGTCACATCGTTTGCAACCTGCTGCACCAGCTCCTGGCGCACATCCATGGCCAGCACCTCGGCGCCCAGGCTGCACAGCTCCCGTGCCAGGGCTTCTCCGAAGAGGCCCAAACCAATAACCATATAGGATTTCATAATAACCTCCTGTTTATCCGATCAGCAGACTGGTTTCTGCGTAATGATACCGCTCCTGAGCCCGGTTCCCCATGAGGAAGCCCAGGCTGATGGTCAGCACGCCCACCCGTCCAAAATACATGTAAATGATAATCATAATCTGGGCGGGAATGCTCAAACTCCCCGTAGCCCCGGCGGAAAGCCCCACGGTTCCCAAGGCGGAAACCGCTTCATACAGAGCATCCGTAAAGCCGATGGGAGAAGTGGCGCTGATAAATACCCCTCCGAACACAGCCAGGGCAATCATCAGCATGGCGATGGTCATGGCGTCCAGCACCTGGCTCTGGGGAACCGTCCGGCTGTAAACACACACACTGTTTTTGCCCCGGGCCCTGGACCAGGCGAACAGCACCAACACAAAGAAGGTGACGGTTTTGAGGCCCCCCGCCGTGGAGCCGGAGGAGCCGCCGATGAGCATCAGCACCATGGCAAAGCCCTTCCCCGCGCCGGTCAGCTTCCCCTGATCCAGCGCCGCGAAGCCCGCGGTACGCAGGGTTACCGACTGGAAGAAGCCGTTCAGGAGCTTCTGCCCCACGTTCATGGGGCCCAGGGTATCCGGATTGTTCCACTCCAGCAGGCAGGTGACCACCCAGCCGGTCAGAATCAGCGCCAGAGTTGCCACCAGTACCAGCCGGGTATACACGCTGAATTTCCGGAAGCGCCGCCTCTCCCAGACTTCCTGCCAAACCTGGAAGCCCAGGCCCCCCACCACAATCAGCGCGGAAAGCGTGAGCAGCACCACCGGGTCGGACTGGAAGGGGATCATGCTCTGGCCCGGGGCAATCCTTCCCAGGATATCGAAGCCCGCGTTGCAGAAGGCGGAAACGGAGTGGAAAATGCCCCATTTTAACGCGGTTGGAAAACCATATTTCGGCCAGAACCGTACCGTCAGAATCAGAGCGCCCATAGCTTCCATGGACAGGCTCCCGATCAGCACGGTTTTCTGGATGCGCACCACGCCCTCCATATCATTCAGGCTCAGGGCCTGGGCCATCACCATCCGCTGCTTCAGGCCGATGCGCTTGCGCAAAACAAAGACCACCAGCGTGGCGGCGGACATAAAGCCCAGCCCGCCAATTTCAATGAGGCCCAGAATTACCGCCTGGCCGAAGCCACTCCACTGGGTCCAGGTGTCATACAGTACCAGCCCTGTGACGCAAGTAGCGGAGGTGGCGGTAAACAGCGCCGGACGGAAGCCGCAGGATATTCCGCTGCGGCTGGCCGCGGGAAGCGACAGCAGCAGCGTCCCCACAAGAATAATCACCGCGAAGGTGACGGCAATGATTTTGGTTGGGCTCAATGCTTTGGGCCTTTTTCGCTGCCAGAAGGAAAGCAGCCTGGAATAAATTCTCAATTTTATCTCCTTCCTCGAGAAAAACGCGACGGAACAGACGTATAGATGATCCTTATTATAACAACTTTCCGATCTTTTTCAACCCCTAATCCCAGTCCTATCAGCAGAATGCACAAGAATTCCTTTACAATCAGCCTGTCGTGTGCTATCATTGTGAAAACTTTGAGAGGGTGATTGTATGGCTTACACCGAAACCTGGTCCGGAAAAATCAGCCGCAAGCTGATGAAAAAGCAACGCATCATTGACGTAGCCGCCGGGAGAGCCCCCGCCGACCTGGTGCTGAAAAACGCGACCTATGTCAACGTATTCTCCGGGGAGCTGGAAAACCGGGACATTGCCGTGGCCGAGGGCCTCATTGTGGGCCTGGGCAGCTACGCGGGCATGGAAGAAGTGGACATGACCGGGAAAATCGTCTGCCCCGGCTTCATCGATGCCCACATTCACCTGGAATCCAGTCTGGTTTCCCCGGCGGAATTCGCCCGGGCGGTGATTCCCCACGGCACCACCACGGTGATTACCGATCCCCACGAGATCACCAACGTCATGGGGGAAGCCGGAATCGAGTATATGCTGGCCGCCACCGAGGGTCTTCCTGTAGATGTGCGGTTCATGATTCCCTCCTGCGTCCCTGCCTCGCCTATGGACGAAAGCGGCGCCAACCTGGACTACCGGGACATTGACAGCTTTTTCGAGCATCCCCGGGTCCAGGGTCTGGCGGAGATGATGAACTTCCCCGGAATCATTTCCGCCGACTCCGAGGCCGTGGCCAAAATCGTGGCCTCCCAGGCCCACCATAAGAAAATTGACGGCCACGCCCCCGGCCTCCGGGGCAATGACCTGAACGCCTATATCTCCGCCGGCGTCTACTCCGACCACGAATGCGCCGATATGGCGGATGCCCTGGAAAAGCTCCGCCTGGGCCAGTTCATCATGATCCGGGAGGGCACCGCGGCAAAGAATCTGGAAGCGCTGATGCCCCTGATTTTGTCGGAAAAGTATTACGACCGGTGCATGTTCTGCACCGATGACAAGCACCCCAGCGACCTGCTGGAGAAGGGCCATATCGACTATATCTGCCGGGAGGCCGTCCGCATGGGGGCCGACCCCATCCGCACCGTCCAGGTGGCCTGTCTCCACGCCGCCCGGTACTTCCTGCTGAACAACCGGGGTGCCATCGCCCCCGGATACCTGGCGGACTTTGCCATTGTGGAGGATTTGAAGGACTTCCATGTGGTCACCGTGTACAAGAAGGGTCATCTGGTCTATCAGGACGGACAGGTTGCGGATTTCCCCCTCCCCGTCATCCCGGAGCATCTGACCCGGCTGGCCCACGATACCTTCCACCTTCCGGTGCTGACCCCCGCCAGTTTCTCCGAAACCCGGCGCAAGGGGCTCATCGGCATGGTGCCGGGGCAGATCATCACTATGGACGCGGGCTACGCCGACGGCGTGGACGTGACCCGGGACATCCTGAAAATGGCCGTCATCGAGCGCCACAAGAACACCCGCCACATCGGCATTGGCTATCTGACCGGCTATGGCCTGAAAGCGGGCGCCGTAGCCACCAGCGTGTCCCACGACAGCCATAACATCATCTGCGTGGGGGAAAACGACGAGGACATGGCCCTGGCCTCCAACCGCATCGCTGAAAATAGGGGCGGCATCGTAGTTGTCCGGGACGGAAGCGTTCTTGCGGAGCTGCCCCTGGAAATCGCAGGCATCATGAGCGACCGCCCTCTGGAGGAAGTGAACACCCTGCTGGAAAGCGCCAAAGCCGCCGCCTACACCCTGGGGGTCTCCCGGGACATCGACCCCTTCATGACCCTCTCCTTTATGGCCCTGCCCGTCATCCCAACCCTGCGCCTGACCACCCGTGGCGTCATCGATGTGAATACCCAGCAGTATATCTAAGGAATCTCTGACAACGAAAAAAGCACGCCGAAGCGTGCTTTTTTTCTGGCGACCCGGAACGGACTCGAACCGTCGACCTCCAGCGTGACAGGCTGGCGTGCTAACCGACTGCACCACCGGGCCAAATCTCCTTGGAACGGGTCGTATTATATCAGACAAAGCCGGATTTGTAAAGACCCAAAATGCAAACCGGAGCATTTTTTTCACTGATCCGATTATTGGGTGTCATTATAAAAAACGCTAAATTGTTGTTTACGCTACACGTTCAAAGTTTTCTGTCATTGCGAACCAGTCCGCAGACTGGTGTGGCAATCCCCTGGTAAAAAGGGGAAACGTAACGAAAACCGCCCTAAATTCTTCGGGGATTGCCACGCCAGTGTGCGCACTGGCTCGCAATGACAGCTTTTTTGGGAGCGCTAAACAACAATTTATCGCATTACTGACACAGCCTGATTAACATATAAGGAGGCACTTCAATGGAGTACATCACCCACTACAATTCCCCTCTGGGGCCGCTGACCCTCTCCGCCGACGAGGCGGGGCTCACAGGGATTTCCTTTTCCTCACCCTCCGCAGTTACGGATGACAATGCCGTTCTGAGCCAGACAAAGCGCTGGCTGGACGCCTATTTCCAGGGAGAAGCACCGGACCCCGCTTCCGTTCCCCTCTCCCTCCGTGGAACCCCATTCCAACTTCTCGTCTGGGACCGTCTTCTGACCATTCCCTATGGGGGCAGTGTTACCTACGGGGAGCTTGCCCGGGAAGCGACGCAGCACCTGGGAAAGCGCGCCATGTCCGCCCAGGCCATCGGCGGTGCAGTTGGCCGCAACCCCATTCCCATCTTAATCCCCTGTCACCGGGTTCTGGGCTCCGGGAGCCGCCTCACCGGCTACTCCGGCGGCCTCCACATCAAAATCTGGCTCCTCACCCACGAAGGCTGCCCTTTCCGCTAACCACACATCCCACTGTCCGACAAAAAACGCTGTCATTGCGAGCCAGTGCGCACACTGGCGTGGCAATCCCCCGGATCTTCCGGAATGTACGAAAAACGGACAAGCGCCTTAACAAACCATCCTGAAAAGTTGGGAGATTGCCACACCAGGCTGCGGCCTGGTTCGCAATGACAGTTTCTTTTTTCGTGCGCTAAACGACAATTCATCTGTCAGGCCGCGGCAGCCCCATTTCATTTTACCGTATTTCCGGCTCCAAACCACAGGCGCGGATGCGGCTGCGAAGCCAGGTACCGCGAAAATACGCAGCGAAGAATACCGTAGAGGCCAGGGCCCAGCTGATGGGGTAAGCCGCGGCCAGCATCTCGATGGTGTGCATCCTGCTTACCACCAGGAAAATCCAGATCACCCGAAAAACGCATACGCACACGCAGGTTATTGCCGTTGGCAGCAGGGAATACCCGGTGCCCCGCATGGTTCCCGCAAACACCTCCACCGGCATGAACAGGATGTTGAAGGGGACAATGCACATCATCACATGGGCCCCCACCCGGATCACATCGGCGTCCGGGGTGTAGATGCCCAGAATAAACCTCCGGAAGGTCAGCGTCAGAATGCTCAAGGTCCCCACCAGAGCCACGCTCATGCCCATGCAGATCCACACGCTCTGGCGAATTCGCTTGTACTGCTGGGCTCCAAAATTCTGGCCCACGAAGGTGGTTATCGACACGCCGAAAGCCCCGGAGATTATCCAGGTCAGCGCATCCGCCTTGCCGAAGGCCGTCCAGGCAGCCACCGTCACCTCCCCGAAGGAATTGATGCCGGACTGAATCAATAGATTCGCCAGGTCGAAGGTCACATACTGCAGCCCCGCCGGAACACCGATGTACAGCAGCCGCCGGACCAGCTGCCGGTGAATCCGGATTTTCTTTACGGACAATCCGCTTTTGAACAGTGCCGCAACCACCAAGGCCGCGCTGATAACCTGGGAAATCACCGTGGCAGCTGCTACACCCGCAATGCCCATTTTCAGCACCACCACACACAGCAGATCCATAGCGATGTTCACAAAACAGGCGGCAATAAGGTACAGCATCGGTCTTCTGGAATCCCCCATGGCCCGCAGGATTCCCGCTCCCATGTTATAGACCATGGAGGCAATGGCCCCGCTGAAATAAATCCGCACATAGAGGGCGGCATCTTCCCGGCAGCACTCCGGTGTCCGGATCAGAGCCAGAATCCGGGGTCCGAAGCTCACGCCAACGGCAGCCGTCAAAAGTCCCAGGATCAGCGACAGCGCCACCCCGGTATGGAGCGCCCGGTCGGTGCCCTCCCGGTCATTGGCCCCGTAATACTGGGACAGAATCACCGTGGCCCCGGTGCTCAGGCCAATGAAAAACCCGTTAATCAGGTTAATCAGCGGAGACGTGGAGCCCACCGCGGCCAGTGCCTGGGTTCCCACCGCCCGGCCCACGATGATGGTATCCACCGTATTGTACATCTGCTGGAAGAAAGAGCCCAGCAGAATGGGAAAGAAAAAGATCAGCAGCTGCTTCCAGATCACCCCCTGGGTGATTCCCCTTGCCGCATCATTACGGGACATGAAACGCTTCTCCTTTCGCTGAAGGGATGAATTTCAAACAGATAAATTGTTGTTTACATTACACGTTCCAAGTTTTCTGTCATTGCGAACCAGTCCGCAGACTGGTGTGGCAATCCCCCTGTTGAACGGAACCAAGTAACGATTACCGCAAAAAATCGCGACATCTCCCACTCTTCAGGGTGCTTTTCGGTACATTTCCCCCCTAACCGGGGGATTGCCACACCAGCGTGCGCGCTGGTTCGCAATGACAGGAAATATGAAACGTGTAGTGTAAACAACAATTTACCGAACGAGCGATTCTTGCTGTCCAATCCCCAAGAAATCCCCCGGATTTGTCATCCGGGGGGTTCTTATGCAGAATTCGGGCTTCAGAGCACCATCAGCAACGTGCCCGCGCCGATCAGCAGGCAGCCGATCAGGGACTTGGCATTCACCTTTTCATGCAGGAACACAAAGGCCAGCACCAGGGTGATGACCACACTCAGCTTATCCACGGGAACCACCTTGGAGGCCTCTCCAATCTGCAGCGCCCGGTAGTAGCACAGCCAGGAAGCACCGGTTGCCAGCCCCGACAGGATCAGGAAAATCCAGCTTTTCCGGGAAATGCTGCCGATTCCCCCCTGGGCATTGGTCAAAAACACCATTCCCCAGGCCATAATCAGCACCACACAGGTTCTCAGGGCAGTGGCCAGATTGGAGTTAACCCCCTCAATTCCCGCCTTGGCAAGGATGGAGGTCAGCGCCGCGAATACGGCGGAAGCAAGCGCAAAGACGAACCACATTTCCAAATTCCCCCTTTTTTCATCGACGCCAGTATAGCACTTTCACTCTGATGCCGCAATAGCATTTTGTTGATTTTCCTTACAAAAACAAAAAGAATCCATGGAAAAACAAATGCCCTCTTCCCCGCACGGATGTAAGATAGCGATAAGAAAAGAAACCACCCCATTTTGCCGCAAGGAGGCCCCTATGTACGAGAAAAATTATACTGTTTTGAAGCAGGTCTGCCAGGAGAAGGCTGTAATCCGCCATGTATCCAAGCACCGCAACAGCGACGGAACCATGGATGTGGAAGGGAACCTTCGCATCTGGAACGATGCCATTGCCCGTTTTGACCAGATTCCCCTCTGGGAACAGGGCGCCCCGGGCTACGATGACCGGGACCCCCTGCAGCCCCAGCCCTCCCTGATTTTCGTGCCCGCCCAGGGGGTGTCCCAGAGCGTCGGGACCGTGATTGTCGCCCACGGCGGCGGCTTTGAAACCCGCACCGGCTGCGAGGGAATGCACGTTGCCAAATGGTTTTCCGACGCCGGCTTCAACACTGCCATCCTCACCTACCGCCTTCGCCCCTACAGCCGTCTGGATGCCATGGCCGATATGCAGCGGGCCATCCGGCTCCTGCGGCACCGGCGGGAGGAGCTGGGCATCACCGACCGGGTGGCCGTCATGGGTTTCTCCGCCGGGGGAATGCTCAGCGCCAACTGCGCCACCCATTTTGACCTGGGCAAGCCCGACGCGGAGGACCCCATCGAGCGTGAATCCTGCCGCCCGGACGCCGCGGTTCTGGGCTACGGAGCCTTTGCCTTCGCGGGGCTTCCCGGGGGCTTCTTTGAGGATCCCTTTGGGAATACCACCCGCAATCCCTTCGTTGCCAACCGGGAGGAGCTGCTCTACCTGGCCCCTGAGGTGAACATCACCCGCCAAACGCCCCCCTTCTTCATCTGGCAGACCAACAGCGACGATCCCCGGCACAGCTTTACCCTGGGGCAGGCCCTCACCGCCATGGGCATCCCCTTCGAAATGCACCTGTTCCCCCAGGGTGTCCACGGTCTGGCCCTGGCCGATGGCAACAATGACCTTTCCATGGACATCCCCCACGTCGCCCGCTGGGCCTCCCTCTGCGCGGAGTGGCTGCGGGAGCAGGATATTTGATTGTACCTGTTTTCTTCCTGAGAAGAGCAGCCGATGTCCCCCGACACCGGCTGCTCTCCCGTTTGCACTTCTTTTTTCAAATAAAACGGTATGTGCTTATCGGCTTTACTCAGCTGCTCGGTAAAATGTTGTTTAGCGGTCCG
>JBJEYY010000116.1:0-2301 GCA_051887095.1 Faecousia sp.
GCGGACTGGTTCGCAATGACAGCGTATTTTCGTGCGCGCTGGTTCGCAATGACAGCGTATTTTCGTGCGCGCTGGTTCGCAATGACAGCGTTTGTTGGTGCACTAAACAACAATTTACCGTCTGATTTCCATTGACAGCGTTTCAATCTTATGCTACCATTTTACCATTCGATTTTGGAAATGCAAGTATGCACTATCTTGTGCAATACTTCCCTTTTGGATACCAAGGAGGAAGCAATGGAATATACGGACCGCTGTCCTGTGGAGACAACCCTGGAGCTGATTGGCGGAAAATACAAGGCGTTGATTTTATGGCATCTGTCCGGGGGAACCCTGCGGTTTTCCGGACTGCGTCGGGCCATTCCCTCGGCGACGCCCAAAATGCTGACCCAGCAGCTGCGGGAGCTGGAGGAGCAGAACCTGATCCACCGGGAGATTTATCCCGTGGTGCCCCCCAAGGTGGAGTATTCCCTGACGGAAACGGGAAAGAGCCTGATGCCCATTCTCGCCGCTATGCGGGACTGGGGTGCAGAGTATCTACGGGGCAAGGAACTGGAGAGCCGCTGCTTTATGATGGAGCAGGACCCGGTGGGCCGCTGCAAGGATTGCCGCTGTGAGGTTTGAGAAACGTTATGGAGCATATTATTTTACTGGATCTTGCCACGGATTTGGGCTACGAGCTGGCCATGTGCGGCGCGGAGACCTTTCGGGTGGAGGAGAGCATCAACCGGGTGCTGGCCGCCTACGGCCTGGAGGCGGAGGCCTTTGCTATCCCCAATTACCTGATTGTCAGCGTCCAGAGCAAGGACGGCACCCCGGTGACCCGGATGCGCCGGATCGGTCACCACGGAAATGACCTGGACAGTGTGGAGCTGTACAGCAGCCTGAGCCGGGCCATCTGCGCCGAGCGTCCGGCGCCGGAGGAGGCCGTCCGCTGGCTGGACGAGGTGCGCCGCAGACGCCGCCATTTTTCCGGCCCCGGCAGATTGGCTGGGGACTTCCTGGGCGCGGCAGGCTTCGGACTGTTCTTCGGCGGAGGCTGGGTGGACGGGGTTTGCGCCGGAATTTGCGGAATGCTGGTGGGCTTTGTGAACAAGGCCCTGGACGATATGAAGGCCAACCCCTTCTTCCGTACCATTGCCTCGGCCTTCCTCATGGCCCTGCTGGCCTATTTCCTGGGGGCTATGGGCATTGTCCGCAACTCCGACGCCGTGACCATCGGCGCCCTGATGCTGCTGGTGCCGGGACTGCTGTTCACCAACGCTATGCGGGACATCATCTACGGGGACACCAACTCTGGCATCAACCGGATTGTCCAGGTGCTGCTGGTGGCGGTGGCCATTGCCCTGGGCACGGCCACGGCCTGGAGCGCGGCCAAGCAGCTCTGGGGCGCCCCGGTGAGCGGGGAGGCCATTGCCTGGGGCATTGGCTGGGAGTGCGTGTTCGCCATGGTGGGCTGCGTGGGCTTTTCCATTCTGTTTAACATCCACGGCCCGGGAGGGCTGCTGTGCGCCCTGGGCGGCGGACTGGCCTGGCTGGTCTACCGGATTTCCATGGAATTGGGAAGCGGGGAGATTCTGGCCTATTTCTGGGCGGCGTTTTTTGCCTCGCTGTACTCCGAAACCATGGCCCGGATCCGGAAATACCCCGCCATCTCCTATCTTGTGGTGTCCATCTTCCCCCTGATTCCCGGTGCCGGGGTGTACTACACCATGAACTACGCCGTCCGGGGGGAAATGGAGCTTTTCGCCCGGCAGGGAATGCACACGGCCGCCATTGCAGGGATTATGGCCGTGGGAATCCTGCTGGTGTCCACCTCCTTCCGGGTGTGGACGGTGTGGAAGATTCATAGGCTGAAGAAAAAGCTGGGGAGATAAATTGTTGTTTACACTACACGTTTCAAATTTCCTGTCATTGCGAACCAGTGTGCGCACTGGTTCGCAATGACAGCATGTTCTGTTACGCTAAACAACAATTTATTGCCTGTATTCACGCATTTTTCCCGTTCTCCGATTTTGGGGGACGGGTTTTTTATGGGCGGCGGTTATGGCTGCTGCCAATTTCAGGCGGTGTTTTCGAAATGTTTACAATATTCCTTTTGACAAAAAGAAGCTGCCACGGTATAATAACTAATAATATTAGCAAAATTGGGGGGGCTGCTGAGGCGCCTGATTTTTTATTCGGGGGATACCTAATGTTGTTAGATAAATAGTCCTGACCGGTAAATTGTTGTTTGAAAGGGTGCATTGCAAATTACCTGTCATTGCGAACCAGTCCGCTTAAGTGGTGTGGCAATCCCCC
>JBJEYY010000117.1:0-2299 GCA_051887095.1 Faecousia sp.
TGGGGCTGACGTAATGCTCGCGCTTCTTCACTTCGGCGATGACGCCCTCCTTGGCACAGCTGCGCTTGAACCGACGCAGAGCGCTTTCCAGAGACTCGTTCTCCTTGACGCGAATTTCAGACATTGTTTTCCCTCCCTCCGACGCATCCGGCTAGATCCAGGATGCTTTCAGGGCCATACCGGCTTGGTACATTATACCCGTTCTTTCCCCAATTGTCAAGAAAGAATTCGTTCTTTTTGCAATTTCCTTAGGAAGCTCTGATGAAATCGGCAAGAGCTGACAGCGAGAGATTTTGCTTCCTCAGAAAGCTTGGAAAATCGAGAAATACTGTATGTACTTCCGATTATCCAAACTGCACTGAGGGAGCAAAAGATCCGCTGCTCAGCCGCAGACGATTTATTCAGAGGTTCCTCTACTTTACAATCAGGTTGACCAGCTTGTTTTTCACAACGATGGTTTTGACGATGCTGCCGCCCTGCTTTTCCAGGAACCGGGCGATCTTCTCGTCGGCCACAGCGTTGGCAACCACTTCCTCATTGGGAAGATCCGCGGCCATCAGCACGGTGCCTCGCATCTTGCCGTTAACCTGAACGGCGATATTGATCTGTGAATCCTTGCACTTTTCCTCGGAGTATTCCGGCCAGGACTCATAGGCAATGGTGTTGTCATGGCCCAGAATCTGCCAGATTTCTTCACCCACATGGGGGGTGATGCAGGAGAGCATCTTGATAAAGCCTTCGGCATATTCCCTGGGGCAGGTTCCGTTCTTATAGACCTTGTTCACAAAGACCATCATCTGGGCAATGGCGGTGTTGAAGGCCAGGGCCTCAAAGTCATTCGTCACCTTCTTCACGGTCTGGTGGTAGATCTTGGTTAGCTTGCCGTCGTCGGTGTCGGTGATGTTCTTCTCTTCCGTAAAGAAGTTCCACACACGGTTGATAAACTTCTTGGCGCCCGCCACCGCCGTGGTACTCCAGGGCTTGGAAACCTCCAGCGGGCCCATGAACATCTCATACAGCCGCAGGGTGTCCGCGCCGTAGTCCCGTACCACATCGCTGGGATTGACCACAAATTCCGGGTAGCGCTTGCCCATCTTGATGCCGTTTTCGCCCAGGATCATGCCCTGGTGCACCAGCTTTTTGAAGGGCTCCTTCACAGGAGACAGACCCTCATCATACAGGAACCGGTTCCAGATCCGGGAATAAATAAGGTGTCCCACAGCGTGCTCCGGGCCGCCCACATACAGGTCCACCGGCATCCAGTGCTTTAAAAGCTCCGGATCACAGAATTCCTTGTCATTCTGCGGGTCGATATAGCGCATATAGTACCAGGAGGAACCGGCGCTGCCGGGCATGGTAGAGGTCTCCCGGACACCGTGGATTCCGTTCCGGTCATACTTCTTCCACTCGGCAGCATTCTCCAGGGGGGCCTGGCCGTTTCTTCCCTTGTAGTCCTCCAGCTCCGGCAGGATCAGGGGCAGCTCCTCGTCGGGGAGGAAATACGTCTTGCCGTCGTCGGTGTACACACAGGGCACCGGCTCGCCCCAGTATCTCTGGCGGGCGAAAATCCACTCCCGGAAGTGGTAGTTGTTCTTCCTCCGGGCCACCCCGGCCTTTTCCAGCTTGCAGGTAATGGCCTCCTTGGCCTCCTCCACGGTCAAACCCGTAAACTCCTCGGAGTTGATTAACTTGCAGCCCTTGCCCAGGTAGTCCTGCTTCTCAAAAGCGTGCTCGGAAACGTCCCGGCCCTCAATGACCTGGATCATGGGGATATTGTGTACTTGGGCATACTCAAAGTCACGCTGGTCGTGGCTGGGCACCGCCATCACCGCGCCGGTTCCGTAATTTGCCAGAACGAAGTCGCCGATGAACACCGGCACTTCCTTGCCGTTCACGGGATTTATGGCATACACACCCTTCAAGGGACAGCCGGACTTGCCCTTGTTCAGCTCCGTGCGGTCCATGTCGCTCTTCTTCAGGGTCTCTTCGATGTAAGCGCGAACCTCGTCCTTATTCTGCACCCGGTCCATCAGCGACTCCACGATCTTCCCGTCGGGAGCCAGCACCATAAAGGTGATGCCGTAGATGGTTTCGATACAGGTGGTGTAGATGGAGAACTCGCCCCCGCCCACCAGCTGGAAATCCACCTCCACACCGGTAGACTTGCCAATCCAGTTGCGCTGAATCTCCTTGGTGGATTCGGGCCAGTCGATCTCGTTCAGGCCCTCCAGCAGCTTTTCCGCGAAGGCGGGCTGGTCAATGACCCACTGCATCATATTCTTCTTGACCACGGGATAGC
>JBJEYY010000118.1:0-2256 GCA_051887095.1 Faecousia sp.
CTAACCGGGGGATTGCCACGCCAGTGTGCGCACTGGCTCGCAATGACAGCGTATACTCGCCAAACAACAATTTATCTTTCTGCAGCCTCCGTATCAAAAACGCGCCCCCATTCCGCAGCGGAATGGGGGCCTATATTGAGGAATCGACAGGAATCAACCGTTGAGCTTTCTGGCGCTGGTTCTGCCCTCGGGGCGGATTTCCCCGGCGGCGGTGAGGGAGCGCTTGGTCAGCGCGGGACCCACCAACTCATAGATCAGCACGGCGAACAGCACCACATTGCGCACCAGGGTACCCCCGGGCAGTGCTGAGGAGGTCAGCGCCATGCCCAGGGCCACACCGGCCTGGGGCAGCAGGGTGATGCCCAGATGGTCGCTGATAACCTTGGGTTCCTTTGTAAGCCGGCAGCTGATGGCCGAGCCGTAATATTTGCCAAGGGACCTTGCGATGATGTACAGCACGCCCACCAGGATGGTTACCGGGCTGGAAAGAACCTCCAGATCCAGCTCCGCGCCGGAAATCACGAAGAACAGCACATTGACCGGCATGGTCCAGCCGTCCACACGGCTCATGAGCTCCTCGGAGGTGTCGCACACGTTGCAGAAAATAGTGCCCGTCATCATGCACACCAGCAGCAGGGAGAAGCCGCAGTGGATCCCCGCCACGTCAAACTCCAGCATGGACAGTCCCACGGTCAGCAGCACAAAGGCCACGGACAGGGTCATACGCTTGCTGCGGGAGTGGAAGAACCGCTCCAGCAGATTCAGCAGCCACCCCATAAGGCTTCCCAGCAGCAGCGACAGAATGATCTCCACAATGGGCTCCACCACCACAGCGGTGATGCTGACATGGCCCATGGCCAGGGCCGTGGCGATGCCGAAGGAAACGGAGAACAGCAGCAGACCCACCGCGTCGTCAATGGCCACCACCAGCAGCAGCAGCTTCGTCAGGGGGCCGTTGGCCTTGTACTGGCGCACCACCATCAGCGTGGCGGCAGGGGCAGTCGCCGCGGCAATGGCGCCCAGGGTAATGGCGCAGGGAATGGTAATCACATTGGGGAAGCACAGGCTCAGGGCCACCAGCACCACATCCACCAGCGCCGTGGTAATCACCGCCTGGAGAATGCCGATGACAATGGCCCGGTTTCCCATGGCCTTCAGCTGGGACAGCCGGAACTCGTTGCCGATGGTAAAGGCAATAAAGCCCAGTGCCGTCTGGGTCACAATCCGCAGGCTCTCCACCTGCTCCAGAGAGTTAAAGCCGATGCCCTTCAGGCCCAGCGCGCCGATGCAAAAGGGCCCCAGCAGCAGTCCCGCCACCAGGTACGCGGTAACCACCGGAAGGTGCACCAGCTTGGTCAGTCTGGACATCATCAGCCCTCCCACCAGGGCTACGGCCAGAGTAATCAGGTAAATTTCCACTTTCAAACGCCTTCTTTACATCCAATTTCGGGCGTATCATACCATTGCGCCTGCCGGGATTCAAGGGGTAACCTTCACAAACATTTCGAGGTCTTTCGGCCTTTCTTTAGCGAAAGTTCCGCTTTCGCAGGGCTCCCAGGGCCGCGAGAGCCAAGCCCGACAGCAGCATGCCCCCCAATCCCCGCTCAAGGCTGCCGGGGTCCGAGGTCTGGGGGGTAAATTCTTCCCGGTATTCCATTTTCGGCGCGGCGGTGATGTCCCATACCGTCCCATCCCAGGGCAGAATCAGAATAAAGGGCTCAAAGGCCCACGTCTCCCCGGCCTGGCCCTCCTGAACCACCAGGTACAGCCCTTCCTCCAGGGAGCCGAAGTACGCCTGTCCCTGGCTGTCGGTGTTCCGGCGCAGAGCCTGTCCTCCGGTTTCCCCGGCCAGCCACCCGATCAGCTCCGGGTACAGTACATCCGCCTCGGAAATAAAGCCGCCGCCAAAATCCTCCGTCAGCCGGTAGCCCCCTACGGCCGCCGTCCCCACCCGGTACACCGCCACCGCCGCGTCGGGGACAGGCGTTCCGTCCCTCGCCAGCTGCAGCGTCAGCGACCCCATGCCCACAGCTGAAGCCACCGTCCGCAGCGCCAGCACCAGTCCCGCCGCCGCGAATACCGCAAGTATCCGCCTTTTCATTTCCCGCACCCTCTCAAAAGTCAAAGTCTGTCCTTGCGCATACGAAAATCCGGTTGAAAGCTTTTCATCCGATCAATCCAACGGCTTTGCCGAGCATTCTGATAAATTGTTGTTTGAAAGTGTGCGTTCCAAGTTTTCTGTCATTGCGAACCAGC
>JBJEYY010000119.1:0-2243 GCA_051887095.1 Faecousia sp.
GTGTGCGCACTGGTTCGCAATGACAGCATTTTTCATGGCAATGACAGGTAATTTGGAACGCACATTTACAAATACCAATTTATCTGGGAAGAGAGAGAGAAACCGGATGTATATTGGAAATATTGAAGTGAACAATCCCCTGTTTCTGGCGCCTATGGCGGGGGTGACGGACTGGGCCTTTCGGACGGTCTGTGCCCGGCTGGGGGCGGGGGTCACGGTGACGGAGATGGTTTCCTCCCGGGCGCTGGTGTACAAGGATAAAAAGACCGCCAAGCTCCTGCGGAAAAACGAGGGAATCGTCTGCGGCGCCCAGATTTTCGGGAACGACCCGGCAGTAATGGCCCAGGGGGCACAGCTTGCGCTGGAAATCTCGGGCTGTGACTTCATCGATATCAATATGGGCTGCCCCATGCCGAAAATCGCCCTTTCCGGGGACGGCTGCGGACTGATGCGCACTCCGGAACTGGCGGGGGAGATTGTGAAAGCGGTGCGGGAAGCGGTGAACGTTCCCGTGACTGTGAAGTGCCGGCTGGGCTGGGACAAGGGCAGCGTCAACGTGCTGGACTTTACCAAGCGGATGGAGGACTGCGGCGCGGCCATGGTGACGGTCCACGGCAGAACCCGGAGTATGCTCTATTCCGGGACAGCGGACTGGGACATGATCCGTCGGGTGAAGGAGCAATTATCTATCCCGGTGATTGCCAACGGGGACATCACCGGGGGCGAAGCCGCGGTAAAATGTCAGAAATGGACCGGCGCGGACGGACTGATGATCGGAAGAAGCGTCTTCGGAGATCCCTGGATTTTTCAGGAGGTTCGTGCTGCCCTGGACGGGGAAGCGTACCCGGGCAGACCGGAACTAAAGGACCGGATCGAAGTGGCTCTGGAGCAGTTCCGGATGGCGGAGCAGGATCACGGGGAGCATGTGGCCTGCCTGGAGGCCCGCAAGCATTTTGCCTGGTATCTGAGGGGCGTTCCCCATAGCGGGTACTACAAAAACCAGATCACCTCCATGAACACCATGGAGGACCTGTACCGGGTGGCCAAGGATGTGGTACGGGATTTGAAATGATTTCCATTTATAAATAATCCGCCTTTTCATACCCTAATCCAAGAGGTGAGGGTATGAAAAGGCGGATTGCTTTTCTTTTGGCACTGCTTGCGGCGGTGGTGATGCCGGTGCGGGCCGACACCATCCGGTGGGTGGATTTTGATGTAGGCTACGAGGCTATGAAATATGCTCTGGATCAGGACATCGCGACCTTTGACCAGGAAAAGCACATCTCCTGGATTGACACACTGGCCCTGGCCGCCTGCCGGACGGGGGGAAAATGCGGTTTGGCCTCCGTGAAGAAAGCGGTAGCGGATCTGAAAGGGGACCGGTCGCCCCAGGAACTGCTGGGGGAGCAATACAAATATTATGATTATTATCACCGGGCCTATTCGGCGGCGCTGGGAGGCCTGGTGGGAAGCTACGCCATTGAAAAAGACGGGGAGTGGAAGGCCTGCTACGGGCTGAAAGCTTTCTCTCCCGTGGCGGCGGGCTACGGCTACAGCCACTGCGACGATTTCGGAGTCAGCCGCTCCTTCGGATTTCAGCGCAAGCACTTAGGGAACGATCTGATGGGGAGCCTGGGAAGCCCCATTGTGGCTGTGGAGGGCGGCATTGTGGAGGCCATGGGCTGGAACCGGTACGGCGGCTGGCGGGTGGGCATCCGCTCCTTTGACTCAAGGCGCTACTATTACTATGCCCATCTGAAGAAGGACACCCCCTTCGCCCCGGGGCTTCAGGAGGGAGACGTGGTTCAGGCGGGGGACCTGATCGGGTTTATGGGCAGGACCGGCTACTCCGACCGGGAAAACGTCAACAACATCGAAACGGTGCACCTGCATTTTGGCCTTCAGCTGGTGTTTGACGAAAGCCAGAAGGAGTGCAATTCGGAAATCTGGATTGACGTGTACAGCATTGTCCGGCTCCTGTCTACCCACCGCAGCAGCCTGCAAAAGACGGCAGATGGCTGGCAGCGGGTGTATCCCTACCGGGATCTGGACGTGGAGGAGTACCCTGTGGGGTAATCGGAGGTAAGGAAGGTAAATTGTTGTTTAGCTGAGTGCACTACAAGTTTCCTGTCATTGCGAGCCAGTGCTCACACTGGCGTGGCAATCCCCCGGTTAGAGGGGAAATGTGCCGAAACGCGCCCTGAAGAGTGGGAGATATTGCGATTTTTGGTGGTAATCGTTAC
>JBJEYY010000120.1:0-2188 GCA_051887095.1 Faecousia sp.
CTGGTGTGGCAATCCCCCGGTTGAATGGAACCAGGTAACGATTACCACCAAAAAACCGTAACGGTCCCCGTTTTTCAGGCACTTTTCGGTATATTTCCCCTCTAACCGGGGGATTGCCACACCAGCGTGCGCGCTGGTTCGCAATGACATAAAACTTGAGGCGAAGCCGTTCAAACACCAATTTGTCTGTCCAAAGGGTTATTCTGCAACGCCTAAGTAGCCCGCCAGGAGCTTCAGGGTGTTGTACACGCCGTCGATGTGGCTGCGTTCGTAGCCGTGGCTGGCGTAGACGCCTGCGCCGATGAGGCCGTGGCGGATATCCGCGCCTGCGCGGAGGGTGGCCTCCACGTCGGAGCCGTAGTAGGGGTAGACATCCACGGCATAGTCCGCGCCGGTTTCCTTCGCGGCATCAATGAGCTTGCCAACCACCGCGTAGCTGTAGGGGCCGCCGGAATCCTTGGCGCAGATGCTGACCTGCCGCTCGGTGCACTGCAGGCCCTCGCCCACGCAGCCCATGTCCACGGAGATGGCCTCCGTCACTCCCTGGGGAACGGAGGCGGAGCCGCCGTGGCCCACCTCTTCATACACGGTGATGTGGGCGTAGACCCGCCGGGCGGGGGTGATGCCGGTGTCGTGGAGGTACTTGGCAAGGCCCAGCAGAATGCCCACGGACAGCTTGTCGTCCAGGAACCGGCTTTTGAGGTAGCCGGAGGCGGTGCGCCGGGTGCGGGGGTCAAAGCAGACAATGTCGCCCACCTGGATGCCAAGCTTTTGAACATCCTCAGAAGATTGGACATCCTCGTCCAAAACCACTTCCAGGGTATCATAGGAGCGCTTGGCGGAAGAGTAGTCACCGTTTACATGGACCGAGGCGTTGCACAGCTGTGCCGTGCCCTCGAGGATACTGCCCTCCCGGGTGTATACCCGGACGTTCTCCGTCTCCGCGTTGTTGGGGTTCATGCCGCCCAAGGGGGTGAGCCGCAGCCGCCCGTTTCCCTTGATTTGGGCAACCATGGCCCCCAGGGTATCGGCGTGGGCTTCCAGCAGCAGGGCGTCGGCCGTATCCAAGCCGCCCAGGTCCGCCAGGACACCGCCCTTGGTGGTGAGGCAGGCGCCGAAGCCCAGACTTTCAAAGGCCGCCTTCACCCATTGGGCGGCGGCATCCGTAAAGCCGGAGGGGGAGTCGATGGCGAGAAGCGCCGCTGTCTGCTCCCAGGCAAAATCCGCGTAATTCCGATTAATCATATTGACCTCCTAATAAAATGTAGTGCCAGACCCCGGCGGCCTCCCGCATGAAGTGGTTGACAAGCTGGGAGGTCCGGGAGGTTTTGGCGGGAATACCGATAAAGCCCACGTCGCAGGCCTTTGCGAACAGGCTGGCCCGAAACAGGTGGTACTCGCTGGAGAGCACGCCGATCTCGGTGGGCCGGGTGCCGGTTTTTTCTTCGATGAGGTTTAAGGAGAAGTTCAGGTTCTCCCAGGTGGAGCTGGCCTTATCCTCCAGCCAGATCCGGTCCGGGGAGATGCCCATGGCAACCAGAGCATCATACATACACTTCGCTTCGGTCATGGGCTCGTCGGGGCCCTGGCCCCCGGAGACCACGGCGATGACATCGGGATGCTCCAGCATATAATTTCTCGCGCCGTAGATCCGGTCCCACAAGGAGACCGAGGGGCCGTCGTCGCGGACCTTGGCCCCCAGCACCACCATATACTGACAGCTTTTGTCCGGGTCCCCGTAGCTTGCGTGGAGGATCAGCCCCTCGGTAACGCCCACCACCAGCACGCCCAGCACCAGGATTCCGGTGACAATCCGGACGGTCCGCCGGGCAAAGCCGGGAAACCGGATACCGAGCAGCGGGAAGAAGGCATAGAACAGGATCACCGCGATGAGGCACAGGCACACGAGAGCCGAGAAACTGTAGCCCGGGATGAAGAATTTAAGGAAAACGGCCAGAACGCCAAGCACGGCGCAGACTGCCAGGGCGATCAGCCGCCCCGGACCGAGGAAGGAGAATAGGAATTTCATGGTTACCTCCAAAGAAGAGTGGACAGTTGACAGTGGATAGTGGACAGTTAAGGAGTCCCTTCAGGATGATAAAAAAGCAATGACAAATTGGTGTTTGGCGAATTACGCTGTCATTGCGAACCAGTGCGCACACTGGTGTGGCAATCCCCCGGTTAGAGG
>JBJEYY010000121.1:0-11933 GCA_051887095.1 Faecousia sp.
TCCTTTCAACCGGGGGATTGCCACACCAGCGTGCGCGCTGGTTCGCAATGACAGATAATTGGGGACATACACCTACAAACACCAATTCACCGGATTGCTGAGCCAGACCGATAAGCACATTTTATAATAATACTCTCCGGCTTGCTCCTTCCCCGGCTGGGGAGCAGCGTTTCTCTATTCCCCGAAGTAGATGGGACCGGACACCGCCAGGGGCCAGATATCGCCTCTCCGGAGGGGGATTCCCGCCAGCAGATAGGCAAAGCCGGTGCCGGAAACCTCCAGGGTCTCCCGGATGCTGCCGCCCCCGGCCTTGAACCGGGCCAACTCCCCGCCGCTTCCTACAACCTGCAGCACCGCTCCCCGGGGCATCCGCTGGGCGGATACCGATAGCAGGTGGGTTTTCTCCCCATCACAGATCACCGCGCCGAAGGTCTCCTCCCCACAGGTCATCCCCAGACGAACCCCCTGGACACTGCCAGTCACATAGCAGCGCCCCCGGGCCAGCGCGGACAGAATATCCTCCGCCCCGGGAGAGTCCGCGAAAACCGCCGTCACCGGATTTCCCAGCCGAACCGGACTCCGGTCCCGGTGGAAGTCGCTGCCGCCCACCGGAGAAATCTTTTTCCCCTGCCGCAAAAGCTCCGTCCACCAGGCAATTCCGTCCCGGTTCACCTTCCGCATGGGGCCGTTCCAGATTTCCACCAGCCGGAAACTCTCCTCGTCCTCCCACAGATACGGACACACATTGCACTTGGGGTGATTGGCGCAGATCAGCGCCCCCCGCTCCCGGGCCTGCCGGGTAATCTCCCGCATCCCGGACAGGTCATTGGCAACAAAGGAGCCGGAAAAGGGCTTTGGAATCCCCAGAAAGTTCATATGCCCCCGGTAATGGGTCCACTCCGTTCCGGGGATCAGCGTCAGCCCCGGAACCCTGGGAAGGGTGAAATTCTCCGAAAAATTGTTGTGATTGGTCACCGCGAGAAAGTCCAGGCCCTTCTTTTTGGCCATGGCGGCCAGGGTCGGGATATCGTGCTGGCCGTCCGAGGCATCGGAATGGACATGCAGGTCCCCAAACAGCCAGGCCGGGCCCTCCGGCTCGAAGGTAATCTCATAGTGAACCGGCACGCCCCCGGCCTGAACATGGTACGCGCCAATCAGAATGTGCCAGGTTCCGGAAGCAATCCGCTCCATCAGGTATCCCGGGGTGGCATCGAATTCCCCCACGGTCACGGTCTCCCGGCTGCTTCCGGACCAGCCCAGAAATTGTCCCTTCCCATCCTCCAGTCCCAGGTCAATTACATTCCCCTGTTTGGGATAGCTGTAGTGGACGGTGAGGGAACAGACTCCCTCCGGCACGGAGAAGGGCACCGAATAGTAGCTTCCCTCCCGGTGCTTCTCCACCAGGTGGTCAATTACCAGCTTTTCCATGGTCAGTCCTCAGCAAGGAAGTCGAAGAATGCCGGAATCTGCTCCTCCCAGAATTTCCAGTCGTGCCGGCGTTCGGGTACATAAACAAACCGGTTGGGCGCCCCCGCCTTCTCGGAGGCCTGCTGGAACAGGCGGGTGCAGATCAGCAGATCGTCCTCCAGACCACAGGCGAGATACCCCCGCAGATTCTTCTGCGCAGCCCCGTCAATCAGATTCACAGGATTCAGCGGCGTGGTGTTTACCCGGTCCGCCTCGGCGGCAAGGAAGGGAAATTCCTCCCGGGCAGCATCATCCAGCCGCAGCAGCATAGGTGTCAGGTCCACCATCCCCGACAGGCTTCCCCAGGCGGCGTAGCGCTCCGGGTAGGTCAGGGCCGCCCGGGCAGCGCCGAAGCCGCCCATGGAGAAGCCCATGATAAAGTTCTGCTCCCGCCGCCGGGACAGTCCGAATACCTTTTCCAGGTATTCCGGCAGCTCCCGAGTCAGGTAGGTAAAATAGTTCTGGCCCAGCACGCCGTTGCAGTACATACTCCGGTCCACCGAGGGCATCACCAGCACCAGCCCCCGCTCCAAAGCATACCGCTCCGCGTTGGATTTGCGAATCCAGGAGCTGGCATCCTCCGACAGTCCGTGGAGCAGATACACCACCGGATACTCCGACAGGGGTTTCGTAAACCCCGCATTGCAGTCCGGCACCGCCAGCATAATCTCCACGGTTTTTTTCAGCTGGTCGGAGCGATAATGCACCGAAACAAGCGCCATGGCTTATCCCTCCGTCTTTTCCGTGTCCTGCCGGAACTTCAGGAACCGGGACATCACCACGCATACCACGAACACCGCTACCGGGAACAGCACCATAAGGAACCGGGCCGCTGCATCCGGCGCAGCGCCGGGATTTTCACCGCTCTCAAAGCCGTACACCCGATATACCAGCAAAAATGCCAGGGAAGTCACCAGACCGCTGGCCTTGTTCAGAATGCCGATCAGGCTGGAATAGGTGCCCTCCCGGGGGATTCCGTTCTTGATCCGGTCCTCGTCCAGAATTCTCGCGCCCACAATGTCCATGGTGGTGGATACGCCGCCCATGGCAAAGCCAAAGATCACCACGCACACCGTCGCAAGGGGAAGGCTCTTCACGAAGTACAGCGGCAGAACGCCCAGGGCGCAGCAGCCCAGAGCCAACCGCCAGGCCTTCATCAAGGTCAGCTTCTTGACAAGCTTCACCCACAGCGGGATAAACCCGATGGCCGACAGAATGACCACACCCAGCAGAATGGTGGAGCCCATGCCGCCCACCTGCAGATGGTACTTGGTATAGAACGCCACGCCGGACTGCACCAGGGCCAGACCGCCAAAGTAAGCGGCGTTGGTAATGCCGTAGATCCAGAATTTGGGGTTGGAGGCGATGTCCAGAATGGTCCTCAGCAGCTGAGGCTTGGGCTGCTCCATGGCCTGGGGATTCTCATGGCAGCCCAGGGCCATGAACCAGATCACCACGATGGCCAGCGCGCCGTAGATGTAGGCAGTGGTGGCGAAGCCGATGGCATCGGTAATCACCGGGGTCAGGGCAATGCTGATAATCATGGCCACCAGCTGGAACACCTGGCGCATGGCGTTGGTCTTGGCCCGGGAGCCTTCCGTGGGGAACAGCTCCGGGAACAGGGCGCCGTAGTTGACGTTAATCAGCGAATCCAGGGTTCCGGTAAACATGTACATCAGCAGCACATAGGAAAACGCGGAGCCCGGAGCCAGAAATGCCGGAGGATTGAAAAACAGCACAAAGCACAGCACCAGCAGCGGCGCGCCGATAATCAGCCAGGGACGGCGGCGGCCCCATTTGGTGCGGGTACGGTCCGACAGGAAGCCGTACACCGGATTGTCAATGGCGTCCAGGAACGTGTACAAAAACAGGATCAGAGAATACTGGGGTGTGGTAATCAGTCCCAGCTTGTCCACGTAGAAAAACGCGGCATAGGTTTTGAACATGTTCACGGGGATGGAGGTTCCGAACATTCCCACCGCATAGCGCAGGGGGCGGGTGGGCTTCATGGAACCGGTTTTCAGCTCTTCCATGGGAATGCTCCTTTCTTTCGCCCAGGGGGCATGATGGATACATCCTCAGTATAGCACGGGTATTCCTTTCTGTCTGCAAAGTTAATTAAACAAACCTGTGATCTTTTTAACAAAGCTCCTCCGCAATCGTGAAAACAGATTGCTTCCCGGGGAGAATTATGTTATAATGAGGAATAAATCATCCTCAAAGGAGGTATGGATTATGGACAAAACGCGGGAATCAGTCCCGGAACGTGGGAACACAACTGTATATTATCACAACAACCCCGGGCTCTGCGCCTACGGCGCAGCCTTTCACTGGTGGGACGCCGCCTACACCTCCCTGCACGATCATGATTACTACGAATTTTTTATCATCACCTCCGGCAGAACCAACCATCTCCTCAACGGAGAGGACCAGCAGCTGGGGGAGAAAACCCTCTGCCTGATCCGTCCCCAGGACCGGCACCAGTTCACCCCGCTGCAAGGCGAACGCTGCATCCACATCAACCTCCCCGTCACCCGGGAGAAGCTGGAGCAGCTCTGCGCCGCCGTGGGCACCACCCTTCCGGATCTTCTGCGCGCTCCCTCCCGGATTGTACTGGAGGATACGGATTTCGCCATATTCAAGCAGAATGCCCGGGAAATCAATCTGCTCTGGGAAGCCGGAGCGGCGGAGCGCCTTACCAACATGATTATCTGCCAGATGCTGACAAACGCCCTGGTTCTTCTCAGCAAGCAGCGTGTGGACGATTCCCCCGGCGCGCCGGAGTGGCTGCGCCAGGTTCTGCGCAAAATCCATTCCCCGGAGTACATCGCCTGTCAGGCCTCAGACATCTACCGCCTGGCAGGCTATTCCCCTCCCGTGGTCATCCGCAATTTCCGGCAGTACACCGGAGAAACGGTGGTATCCTATCTCACCCGAACCAAAATGGACTGGGCGAAGCGCCTGCTCACCTCCACGGATCTCACCATTCTGGACATCGCCGGGCGTCTGGGATACGGGAGCGTAAGTCACTTCAACAAGCTGTTCCGGGACTTTACCGAAATGTCCCCCGGCGAATACCGCCGCTACCGCTCCCACCTCCCCGGCTGATTGAAAAAATGCAGACATTGGAAAAGAATTCATATCTGTTTTTCATTTGACCCGGCAGATAAATTGTTGTTTAGCGCAACAAGAAATGCTGTCATTGCGAGCCAGTGCGCACACTGGCGTGGCAATCCCCCAAGGTTTTAGGGCCGTTTTCGTTCCGTTTCCCCATTTTACCGGGGGATTGCCACACCAGTCTGCGGACTGGTTCGCAATGACAGAACATTTGGAACGTGTAGTGTAAACAACAATTTATCACCTTGCCGACTTAACGGGAAAACAAATCATTTTTCGAGGGTTCGCCCCGTGCAAAGGAGTATTCCATGAAACTGATGCATCTATCCGATCTGCACCTGGGCAAACGGGTGCACGAAGTGTCCATGCTGCCCGAGCAGGTTTACATTCTCAGCCAAATTCTGGACATGATCGACAAAGAGCAGCCCGATGCCCTGCTGATCTGCGGCGATGTCTACGACAAGAGCGTTCCCTCCGGGGAAGCCGTTACGGTCTTTGACGATTTTCTCTGGGCCCTGGCCCGGAGGAAGCTTCCGGTGTTCATCATCAGCGGCAACCACGACAGTCCGGAGCGGCTGGCCTTCGGAGGCCGCCTGATGGAGCTCAGCGGCATCCATCTGTCCCCGGTCTATAATGGCAGCATCGAACCCATCACCCTTCGGGACGAATTCGGACCGGTGCACTTCTGGCTGCTGCCCTTCCTGAAGCCCTCCCATGTGCGGCGTTTTTTTCCGGAGGAGGCCCCGGGCAGCTTTACCGATGCCCTCCGGCTGGTTATCGGGAATATGCCCCTGAACCGGCAGGAGCGGAATGTGCTGCTGACCCACCAGTTTGTAGCTGGAGCAGCCACCTGTGAATCCGAGGAAATCAGCATCGGCGGCACAGACTGTGTGGACGCAGAAGTCTTTTCCGACTTCGACTACACCGCCCTGGGCCACCTTCACGGCCCCCAGAATGTGCTGAATTCCCGGATTCGCTACTGCGGAACCCCACTCAAATATTCCTTCTCCGAGGCCCTCCATCACAAAAGCGTCACCATTGCGCAGCTGGGAGAAAAGGGCACACTGGACATAAATCTGCTGCCCCTCACCCCGCTGCACGATCTGCGGGAGATCCGGGGCACCTACCAGGAGGTCACCGCCAGAAGCTTCTACGAAAGCACCCCAAAAGAGGACTATCTGCGCATTACCCTCACGGACGAGGAGGATGTCCCGGAGGCCATGGGCCGTCTGCGGACAATCTACCCCAATCTTTTGGCGCTCCGCTATGACAACACCCGTACCCGCTCCGGTGCGGTCATAGAGGCCGCCGCGAATGTCCAGCGCAAGTCCCCCCTGGAGCTTTTCGGGGAGCTGTACGAGAAACAGAACAACCAGCCCCTGTCCGATGTTCAGCGGACATACCTACTGGGGCTGATGGAATCCATTTGGGAGGACTTATCATGCGGCCACTGAAACTGACCCTTTCCGCCTTCGGTCCCTATGCCCGGCAGCTGGAGCTGGATTTTGAACAGCTGGGCGAGCGGGGCCTGTACCTCATCACCGGGGACACCGGTGCGGGAAAAACGACTTTGTTCGATGCCATCAGCTACGCCCTGTTCGGGGAGGCCAGCGGTGACAGCCGGGAGCCCGCCATGCTCCGCTCCAAATACGCCGAGCCCCAGACGCCCACCTTCGCCCAGCTGCGCTTCCGCTATGCCGGGAAGGAGTACACCATCCGGCGCAATCCAGAATACATGCGTCCCAAGGATCGGGGCGAGGGCATGACCAAGCAAGCGGCCGATGCCTGCCTGACCTTCCCCGACGGCCATGTTCTCACCAAACCGAAGGAGGTGAACGCCGCCATCCGGGAGATTCTGGGCCTGGACCGGGAGCAGTTTTCCCAGGTAGCCATGATCGCCCAGGGCGATTTCCTGAAGCTGCTGCTGGCGGATACCAAGGACCGGCAGAAGATTTTCCGGGGCATCTTCCACACCGACCGGTATGTCACCCTCCAGGAGCAGCTGAGCCGCGCCGCAGCCGATGTCCGCTCCCAGTGGGAGGAGGCCCTGGCCAGTATTCAGCAGTATATCAGCGGCATCCAGGCTCCCCCGGATTCTCCTTTCTCCCCACAGATTCTTCTGGCCCGGGAAGCCCGGCTCCCCATTGGGGAGGCCGACGCCCTGCTGGAAGCGCTGATCCGGGAGGATTTATCCTCCCAGACACTTCTGGAGGAATCCCTAGCCCAGACGGAAGCCCAGCTTGAGCAAACCGTGTCCCTGCTCTCCCAGGCCCAGACCCGCGCGAAAGCCAAGCAGACCCTGGAGCAGCAGCTATCCCAGCGGGAGGATAAGTCCCAACAGCTGGAGCGGTATGCCTCCGAACTGGAAGCGCAGCAGGCCCGGGAGCCGGAGCAGGCGGCCCTGTCCGAAAAAATTACTGCAATTGAGCTTTCCTTGCCGGACTATGACCGGCTGAGCGCCCTTCAGTCCGAGCTCTCCGCCGCCAAAACCCGGCTGTCCCAGGGGGAGACCTCCGCTGAAAACGCCCGAACGAAACTGGAAGCGCTCCAATCGGAGTTGGACGACATAAAATCCCGGCGAAAGGCGCTGGAAAACGTTGACGCGGACCGGGAACGGCTCCGTCATCAGCAGCAGGACGCTGCCCGGAAGCGGGAGCGTCTGCAAGCGCTGCCGGAACTCATGACCCAGCTTCAGAACAGGGAGCAGCTCCTCCGGGAGGCCCAGGATGCTTATCTTCACACCAGGCAGGAGGCCGACCGGCTCCGGCAGCGCTATGAGGAAATGAACCGGGCCTTTCTGGACGAGCAGGCGGGAATCCTGGCAAGTCATCTGGAGCCGGGCGTCCCCTGCCCGGTCTGCGGCTCCACCTCCCACCCAAGTCCCGCCCGAATCTCCACAGACGCTCCCACGGAGGACGCGGTGAAGCGCGCCTCCGCCGCCTCGGAGAAGGCCGCCCGGGCCGCCGAAGCCGCCAGCGCCGAGGCCGCCCGGGAAAAAGGCAAAACCGCCGGAATCCGGGAGCGGGTTCAGGCGGAAATCCAGAGCGTTCTGGTCGATACCCCCTTTTCCCAGGCGGAAAGCGCTGCCCGGGATCAGATTTCCCAGCTTGACACGCTGATAGCAGCCCTTACAGATCAGATTACCGAGGCCGATCAGCATGCCCGGCAGCGTTCTTCCCTGGATCGGGACATTCCCGTGAAAGAAGACCTTCTGTCCAACGCGGAAGCAGATCTCACCGCGGCCCGGGAACAGATCGCTTCCTCCTCCGCCTCCATCCAGGTTTTGACGCAGCAGTATTCCGAACTGAAGCAAAAGCTTGCCTTTGACAGCAAAACCTCCGCCCTGGCAGAGCGGGGGGAATTGAACGCTGCCAGAAACGCCCTGCGCTCCGCCCTGGATCAGGCCACCCGGCGCTGCGCCGCCTGCAAGGAAGTCCTCACCGGACTGGATGCCTCCATCCGTCAGCTTCAGACCCAGCTGGAAGAGGGAGAAGACTCGGATATTACCCAGCTGGAGGACCGCAAGCAGGCATTATCTTCCCAAAAGGGAGCGCTTCTGACCCAACTGAAGGAGCTTCACGCCCGGCTCAGCGCCAACCGGTATTCCCGGGAGAAGCTTTCCGGGAAGGTCACCGAGCTGGAAGCGCTGGAGCAGCGGCAGCAATGGATGAAGGCCCTTTCTGACACTGCCTGCGGCAGCGTGCGCGGCAAGGAGCGAATCGCTCTGGAAACCTACATCCAGACCACCTATTTTGACCGGATTGTGGCCCGGGCCAATGTCCGGCTGATGAAAATGACCGGAGGACAGTACGACCTGAAGCGCCGGAAAACCGCCGACAACATCAAAAGCCAGAGCGGTCTGGAGCTGGATGTCATCGACCATTACAACGGCACCGAGCGCAGCGTCAAAACCCTCTCCGGCGGCGAATCCTTTCAGGCCTCCCTGGCCCTGGCTCTGGGACTTTCCGATGAGGTGCAGTCCTCCACCGGAATCCATCTGGATACCCTTTTTGTGGACGAAGGCTTCGGCTCCCTGGACCCGGAAGCCCTGAACCAGGCCTACACCGCCCTGGCCGGTCTGACCGAGGGCAGCCGTCTGGTGGGCATCATCTCCCATGTGGCGGAGCTGAAAGAGAGAATCGACAAGCAGATTCTGGTCACCAAGGACAAAACCGGCGGAAGCAGCGCCCGGCTCCTCCTCTGACCGCCCACCCCCGTGAAAACCCATGCCGGGAACCCGGCATGGGTTCTCTTCCGACCGATCAGACCGGAATTGTGAAAAATTGTTGTTTACAGCACTAAAAAAAGAACTGTCATTGCGAACCAGCGCGCACACAAAATATGCCGTCATTGCGAGCCAGTGCTCACACTGGCGTGGCAATCCCCCGGTTTAAATGGAACCAGGTAACGATTACCACCAAGAACCGTAACAACCCCCGTATTTCTGGTACTTTTCGGCACATTTCTCCTCTAACCGGGGGATTGCCACACCAGCGTGCGCGCTGGTTCGCAATGACATTTTCTTTTTTAGTACGCTAAACAACAATTTATCTCCAGCAACCTCCTCTGCCGCAATCAGCGTCCCGGGAAGCCGATGGAACGCATTGACCCCTGCGTCATTCCCGGCAAGCCAGCTGCTCCGCAAAGCAGATGTTTTCCTATTTTCGGATGATTTACGATTGCGCTTCCTGCGAAAATGTGCTATGATGCTCCAAGAGGCCTGCGCATCCCTCCCGGGACTGTTCCCGGGTCATTCCATACCCTAAAAAACAGGAGGATTGTCCCATGCGTGTTCTGGTAACCGGCGGTGCCGGGTATATCGGTTCTCACACCTGTGTGGAGCTGATGGAGAGCGGCCACGATGTGGTGGTCATTGATAATCTGTGCAATTCCAACCCCAAGAGCTTGGAGCGGGTAGAAGCCCTGACCGGCAAAAAGGCAGCATTCTATGAAGGCGATGTCCGTGACGAGGCGCTGCTGCGCCGGATTTTCGCGGAAAATGAAATTGATTCCGTCATTCACTTCGCCGGTCTGAAAGCCGTCGGGGAATCCGTCGCCCAGCCCTGGCGCTACTATGACAACAATCTGAACTCCACCTTGGTTCTGACCAAGGTCATGGCGGACGTGGGCGTGAAACGCATCATCTTCTCCTCCTCCGCCACCGTCTACTCCGGTGACAACGAGATGCCCCTGCGGGAAACCAGCCGCACCGGCGGCTGCACCAACCCCTACGGCTGGACCAAGTACATGACGGAGCAGATTCTTTCCGGTATGGCCTTTGCCGATCCGGAGTGGAGCGTGGTGCTGCTGCGCTACTTCAATCCCATCGGCGCCCACGAAAGCGGCATGATTGGGGAAGACCCCCGGGGAATCCCCAACAACCTGATGCCCTACATCACCCAGGTCGCCATCGGCCGCCGGGAGAAGCTCAGTGTCTTCGGAAACGACTATGACACCCCCGACGGCACCGGCGTCCGGGACTACATCCATGTGGTGGATCTGGCCAAGGGCCATGTGGCAGCCGTCAAGTATGCCGCGGATAATACCGGCTGTGAGGTATTCAACCTGGGCACCGGCACCGGCTACAGCGTTCTGGACATGGTCAAGGCCTTCGAGGAGGCCAACGGAGTTCCCGTCCCCTACCAGATTGTGGACCGCCGCCCCGGAGACCTGCCCGTGTGCTACGCCGACCCCTCCAAGAGCGCCGAGAAGCTGGGCTGGAAGGCCGAGAAGAACCTGCGGGATATGTGCCGGGATTCCTGGAACTGGCAGTCCCGCAACCCCATGGGCTACGGCGAGTAAACATTTCCGAATTAAAATGCCATCATAGGAGGATCAGAAAATGCGCTACTTAGGTATTGACGTTCCCATGAAGCACGTTCCCCAGCTGGACCCCGGCTTTGTCCCCTTCGGTGTCTGGATGGACGCCTATCTGGAAGGGGCAAAGCAGCCCGTTGCCATTGCTGTGGAACGGGATCAGGGCCGGGTTTCCGTCCGCCGCACCTTCATCCACGGTACACCTGAAATGGCCCAGGCCGACTACCGGTATGTGGAACGGATGGTCAAGTTCCTGCTGTGGTCCATCGGCGGCTTCAAGGTCTATATCTGCGGCTGCTCCCCCATCGCACGGCAGCTTCAGCAGGATTACTCCCTTACGGGTAAACGAGCCTTTGACTTCGACTTCTTCCACAAGCTCTACGAGGTAGACCTGGAGATCATTGATCTGCCCCTGGAGGCTTGCCCCGCCCCCAATGAAATCTCCCAGCCCCTGGGCGGCCATCTGGACGGCTGCCGCATCGGCTTTGACGCGGGCGGCTCCGACCGGAAGGTTTCCGCGGTCATCGACGGCGAGTGCGTCTATTCCGAGGAAGTGGTGTGGTTCCCCAAGCTGAACCCGGACCCCAACTACCAGTACAATGAAATTCTCACCGCCTTCCGCACTGCCGCCTCCAAGATGCCCCGGGTGGACGCCATCGGCGTTTCCTCCGCCGGCACCTTCATCGGCAACGCCCCCATGATCTCCTCCATCTTCTACAAGGTTCCCCGGGACCGCTGGGATGAGGTCAAGACCTGCTTTGACCGGGCCGCCGCCGAGATTGGGGACGTGCCCATCGTGGTGGCCAACGACGGCGACGTTTCCGCCCTGGCGGGCGCCATGGGTCTGAACACCGGCAACATCATGGGCCTTGCCATGGGCACCTCCGAGGCTGTAGGTTATGTGGACGCGGACAAGAACGTGAAGGGCTGGATCAGCGAGCTGGCCTTTGCCCCGGTGGATCTTAGCGAGGATGCCATGCAGGACGAGTGGTCCACGGATTTTGGCGTGGGCTGCAAGTATTTCTCCCAGGATGCGGTAATCAAGCTGGCTCCCCGGGCGGGCATCGAACTGGACCCCAGTCTGTCCCCCGCCGAGAAGCTGAAAGTAGTCCAGAAGCTGATGGCCGAGGATGATCCCCGGGCCGCGCAGATTTTCCGGGACATCGGTGTGTATCTGGCCTACACTGTGGTGCTCTATTCCCACTTCTACGACATCGAGCACCTGATGCTCATGGGCCGGGTCATGTCCGGCAAGGGCGGAGATATTATTCTGGATACCTGCTCTGCCGTGCTGAAAGAGGAATACCCGGAGCTTGCCCGCAAGTGCGAGGTCATGCTCCCCGATGAGAAAACCCGCCGGGTAGGCCAAGCCGTAGCCGCCGCCTCCCTCCCCCAGCTCCGCTAAAAAATGTGCTGTCCGCTGTTTCCCCGGAAACAGCGGGCAGATTTTTCCCACAAAGCGGTAAATTGTTGTTTGCACTACACGTTCCAAATAATCTGTCATTGCGAACCAGTCCGCAGACTGGTGTGGC
>JBJEYY010000122.1:0-2161 GCA_051887095.1 Faecousia sp.
ATTCAACCGGGGGATTGCCACACCAGCGTGCGCGCTGGTTCGCAATGACAGAAAACTTGAGGCGAAGCCGCCAAACACCAATTGACCGCGCTTTTCCCTGGCGGGGTTATTTGCCCTGGCGGATGGTCACATACTCCGTGGGCGCCAGGAACTGCTTTGTTTTCTCCAGGGCTTCCTGCATGCACTCCTGGCTGGAGAAATCGTGAACCAGATAGTCCTCCCGCTTGGCCTTCAGGTCCTCGGGCATGGGGCAGTTGCAGAAGGTGGGATGCTCCAGGAAGGTGTCCGCGCCCACCAGCAGCACATTGTAGACGGCGTTGTCGTCCAGGGGCTTGCCGTCCACGGTGATCTCCTCCAGGCGGAACTTGCCCCGCTCATACTCAGTGACGGTGTAGCTCAGGCCGCTGGTAACGGGCATCAGATTGCGGTGGTGGATGGGGTTGGAGCCGTCCTCCTTCACATTCACCAGCCAGTCCATGAACCGGCGGACCTCCTCGCCAGTGTACTCGCCCCGGTAGACGGAGTTTCTGGCGGTCAGGACCCACTTGGCCTGCTGCAGGGTGTAGTCCCCGGCATAGATGGAGGTGGAGGCCACGGGGGAATAGCCGATGGCGATATCGTCGCCCATAGCTTCCCGGATGGTGTTCATCAGAGAGGAGGCCGCTGCGCTTCCGTGTTCGGTGAAGTCATTGGAATAGGCGGTTTCCTGGGTGAACATAACTTCCACCGCCTCGGGGTCCTGGTAGCGGGTAAGCCGGGCGTTGAAGGCATCGTAAGCCTGCTGGGCGTCATACTCCCCGGTCATCATCTTGTGGCCCACGTCCTGGGAGATGGAGAATACCTCGGTGGAGGCCAGACGCATGTACAGGTGATTGCTCTGGATGACATCCATCACATGCTCCATGGAGGGGGAGGAGGTGATGCTCACTTCCTTGTTGTAGGAGAGCACGGAGGTGCCGGCGGCCACATGCTTCTGGCCCTCCTCGCTGAAAATGGCCAGCAGGACTTCCATCACGGCGGCCTTCTTGGCAGCGTCCTGCTCCACCTGGTTGGAAACGGCCAGCTGGCACATGGGATAGGTCAGCAGCCAGTTGTCCTGGCTGGTCTCGCCGAAGTAAGGCAGCATGACGCAGTTGATACCCTCTTCCTTCACAAGAGAGTCCGCCAGAGAAGCCGTGTTGCGGAACATGGCGGTTTTCCCTTCCCGGAAGGGCACCGTAACCTTGGTAAACTGTAGCTCCTCGTCGCCGGGCTGGAAACGGACATCCTTCAAAAACTGCGCATACTTTTCGAAAACCTTGGGCCACACCACATCGTCCAGACCCACCTGGCTGTCCTCGGTCTCGCTTTCATAGGCCATGCGCCACTGGGTGCCCTCCAGGCTCATGAGCTCCGGGATGGCGCAGCCCTGCATGGTTTCCAGACAGCTGTAGTCATAGTACCAGTCTGTCTGGAAGCCCTTGATGCCCACTTCCTCGAAGGCGTCGATGGCCGCCACGAACTCGGAATAGTTGGTGGGCAGGGGGATGTTGTACTGGTCGAACAGGTCCTTGTTGGCCACGATGGAGTCCACCTCGGCGCACATGGGCAGCCACCGGATGGCGCCGCCGGTTTCCCGGTTGATCTCCAGGTAGCTGCTGTAGAAGGTGCCCGCCACCTCGGAGGTGCTCAGGTCCATCAGGTGATCGGCCAGGAAGGCCGCGTCGTTCAGAGAGAACCGGCGGCAGGTGATGATGTCCGGCATTTCCTCTCCCCGGGCAAGCAGGTCCTTGTAATAGGCCATGGTGTTGAAGGCCTGGACAAAGGTGAATTCAATGTCGGGGAACTTCTGCTCCAGCCAGGGTGTAAATTCCTTCAGCATGGACCGGTCGTACAGATACATGGAAATCTGGATTTTGTCATTTTGTTTCCTGCCGGCGGTTCCGGTTTTTCCGCACCCGGCCAGCATAGCCGCCATGACAAGGGCAAGCAGCAGAGCGATCAATCTTTTCTGTCTCATGTGTTCTCTCCTTCTGGTGTTTTGTGTATTCAGGCCAAAGGCCGTGAGTTACTTTGCCAATAAATGTTGTTTCGCACAAAAAAGAACTGTCATTGCCATGAAAAACGCTGTCATTGCGAGCCAGTGCGCACACTGGCGTGGCAATCCCCCGGCCCCATGGAA
>JBJEYY010000123.1:0-2160 GCA_051887095.1 Faecousia sp.
GACAAATTGGTGTTTGAAACGTAAAAAATATGCTGTCATTGCGAGCCAGTGCGCCAAACACCAATTTGTCTTCCCGCCAGGGTCTCGAATGTTTTTCTTGCATTATAGCAAAGAATTGTGAAAAAGTCTATCACGATATTGACCATCCGGTCTGTTTATGCTGTCGCTGCCCGGAATCAGGCCAAAAGCAATTCTTCCGGCAGGACTCCGGCATGACCGCCCTGCACCAAGAAATCCGCAGCGCCATAGGCCCGGAATAACCAAAACTGTCCGAACCCAGAAAACAAGGGTTCGGACGGCAGGTTGTATTCAATGAAACACTTATCAGGCTGACTCAGCAGTGCAAAAAAATTGTTGTTTGGCGGAAATACGCTGTCATTGCGAGCCAGTTCGCAAACTGGCGTGGCAATCCCCCAGTTGAATGGAACCAGGTAACGATTACCACCAAAAATCGCAACGTTTCCCCGTTCTATAGGGCAATTGTCGATACATTTCCTCTCTAACCGGGGGATTGCCACTGAAGCCGACGCGCTGGTTCGCAATGACAGGTTATTGGTGACGCATCCCGCCAAACAACAATTTACCGTTCCGATTATTCCAGCCTCAATACGCGGGGCTGGTCTGGGGGCGGCAGGCGCGGACGCCGGTGCGCTTGCACTTCAGGCGGCTCAGCCAACCGGGCTTGCGGAAGTGGAAATCCGTCTGGACACAGAACACCGGGTCCCGAAGCTCCGCCGCGCCGACATCCTCAGCCAGGACTCTGGGCATTCTCGCGTCATTGGCGTAAAGATGGTAATTCATAAGATACATGGTATCTTCTCCTTTCTATAAACACTTCCCGCTGGGGGAAGGCGGCTTGTTTTTTGCTTTCCGGGGGTATTATACTCCGGAAGGAACCGGATTGCTAGATGCTTTCTTATCCGCTTTTATGTCAATATTGATATCCCGTCATTTTGATTTGGTCTATATCCCGAATTGTTTACGAGTTTCCGCTCATTTTGATCTATTTTTGGTTCATATTGACATACAAGCATTGTCAATATTGATAATTTTGGAATTATGTGGTAAGCTTGCTTTATACAGAAGGGAGGATTTTTCATGGCAGCGCAAACCAATTCCCTTTCCCAAAACGAAACCGCCTCCGTCCCCATCTGGCACGAACGGGTGGAGGAGGTGGATCATCTTCCGGTCTACTTCAGCAGCCCGGGACGCATGGCCGGCTGCACCCAAGGCCGCGAGCACCGCACCGATGAGCTGACGGTTTCCATTCACTGGCATGAGTATGCGGAATTCATCTGGCTGCTGGAGGGCCACATGACCGCCATCGTCCAGGCGGACACCTACGAGCTGGAGCCCGGGGACCTGCTGGTCATCAACAGCGGGGAGCTGCACATGACCAAAGTCAGCTCCCACACATCCTACTGCCCCTATGTGCTGATCCAGGTATCCGCCAAACGCTTAAGCGAGTATTTCCCCAATCTGGAGCTTCTGCGGTTCTCCACCTTCCTGTGCCGGGAGGAAATTGAAAGCACCCCGGCCCTCCACGACCCTCTTGTCGCCATGCGGCAGCTTTTTGAGGAGCACGCGGAAGGGTATCAGCTGCTGTTCCGGGCCCGGTTCTTTGAGTTCCTGCACGCAATGTACAAGCTTCACTCCACCTTAGCCCTGCGCCGCACCGAGAACGCCACCGCCCGGGACCTGAACCGGATCATGGACATTGTGGCCTGGGCCCAGGAGCACTTCCGGGAGAACCTGACCCTGGACGACGCGGCGGCTCACCTGAATATCTCCCGGGAGTATTTCTGCCGCATCTTCAAGAAATACACGGGCCAGACCTTCCTGGACTACCTGTGCGTCATCCGCACCACGAAATTCTACGAGGAGCTCCAGTCCAGCGAGCTCAGCATCCCGGCGCTGATGGAACGGTGCGGCCTGACCAATTACAAAACCTTCCTGCGCACCTTCCACGCCCTCTACGGCACCACCCCCCAGAAAATGCGCCAAACCACCCACTAAAGCCGCCCTGCCTTGTTTTCCGGAAAAATTTCCGATTCCCTCTTTACAAACGGGAAAATCCTTGCTATAATATCTAGGCTGAAAAGCAGATGCGCCGGTGGCTCAATGGATAGAGCATCGGATTCCGGTTCCGAGGGTTGGGGG
>JBJEYY010000124.1:0-2152 GCA_051887095.1 Faecousia sp.
TTGCTTTACGTTGAAGCAGATGCCTGCGACAGTCCACCGGACTGCCGCTGCGGTAATAGCCGCCCCTACGGTAGTGACGAAATGTGTTTGAAAACTTCAAAGAACAATTTGTCGTTCGAGCGGATGATTCCGTCAGACAGAGGACCCCTTACGGCAGGATGTGGCCGGCGGCGAGGTAGAGGCGGTACCAATCCTTCCGGGTCAGGGTGATCTCGCTGCCCCGGATGATCTGGGCAAGCCGTGACTGGCTGGTGGTGCCGGCGACCAGCTGGATTTTCGCAGGGTGCCGGAAGATCCAGGCGGCGGCGATGGCGGTGGGGGTTGCGGCGTAGGTTTCGCTGAGCTCGTCCAGAAGCTTGTTCAGCTCGGGATACTGCTCACGGTTGCCCACAAAGGGGCCCTGGAAGAACCCGTACTGGAAGGGGGACCAGGCCTGGATGGTGATGTTGTTCAGACGGCAGTAGTCCAGAACCGCCCCGTCGTGATCGGCACCGCTGGGGGTGGTCATGTTCACCTCCAGCCCGGAGCTGATCATACCGGACTCCGGGAGGCTGAACTGAAGCTGATCCACACAGATGTTCTGGCGGACGCAGGTTTTCAGCAGCTGAATCTGGCTGGGCCGGTGGTTGGACACACCGAAATGCCGGACCTTGCCGCTGCGCTCCAGAGTGTCGAAGGCCTCGGCCACCTCCTCCGGCTCCATGAGGGCATCGGGTCGGTGGAGCACCAGCATGTCCAGGTAATCCGTGTCCAGCCGCTTTAGAATCCCCTCTACGGAGGAAAGGATGTGCTCCTGGGAGAAATCGTACATCCCGGGACGAATGCCGCATTTGGACTGGAGGAACATGTCCTCCCGGCGCAGCCCGGTCCGCTTCACGGAGGCGGAAAAAACCTCCTCGCACTTACCCCCGCCGTAGATATCCGCGTGGTCAAAATAGTTCAGGCCCTGCTCCATGCAGCAGCGCAGATGCTGATCCAGCTCCTGCTCCGACATTCCGGTAATGCGCATGCACCCCACGGCAATGGCGGGAACGCTGAGTCCGGATGCTCCCAGGGGAATTGTTTTCATAGGAAATCTATCCTTTCATTTTGGCAATAAGGTTATTATACAGGCTTCCAGCCCTCCTTGGAACCGGGGATAGAAAAGAATGTTCTGCTTGCATCGCCCTGCGTTCACAAGCGTGTTCCACCCGGCGAGGACATAAGCTCGCTGGGGATGAAAGAGGCTTGCCTGGAATAAAAAACCGAACCCGTTCCGAAGAAGCGGGTTCGGTGTATTTGGTGGACGATAACGGACTCGAACCGCTGACCCTGCGCACGTCAAGCGCATGCTCTACCAGCTGAGCTAATCGTCCAGACGCATGATGTATTATATAGTAGCAGGCGGGATTTGTCAAGTATTATTTCGCACTTTTACGCCACGAAGTCCACATCCTGCTCCCCCACAAAGGAGATCACCAGCCGGTTGGGCAGGCACACGATGCTGCCCCCGCTTTTACGGAAGCCCCGGTGCATGCAGTAGTGGTCGGGGCAGTTGGCCTCCGTTACGGCGATGGCTCCAGATCGGACAGTGACCACGTTTTCCCCGCCCCAGGGGGTTGTGACGGTGAATTCCTGATCTACAGCCAGGTCCACGGTGGCAATCAGCGTCCCATCGCTGCGGATTTCCGCCCGGGATGCTTCCGGACCGGCGGTGAGCAGAAGCATGCCGCCCCCCAGGCACAGGACAACCAAGGCCAGCAGAAGCAGCAGCCAGGTTCTTGTTTTCATGGCAATCCCTCCCCGGATAGTATTTGCAGAGAATGCCGATTGGCATTCCCAGAAAGGCAGATAAATTGTTGTTTGCAATACACGTTTCAAATTTCCTGTCATTCCGAGCCAGTGCTCACACTGGCGTGGGAATCCCCCGGATCTTCCGGGATGTATGAAAAACAGACAAACACCCTAACGAACCGTCCTGAAAAGTTGGGGGATTGCCACACCAGGCTGCGGCCTGGTTCGCAATGACAGTTCTATTTTAGCGCTGTAAACACCAATTTATGCGGCTGCGGCGAGGGCACCAAAAAAGCAGATACCCGGTTTGGGTATCTGCTTTTTTGGTACGCCGGAAGGGACTCGAACCCCCAACCCTCGGAACCGGAATCCGATGCTC
>JBJEYY010000125.1:0-11784 GCA_051887095.1 Faecousia sp.
GATTATATTTGGTAACAAAATGTAAATCACACAACTTTTTTCATTGAACCATTTTTCATAGAGAAAATTTTGTAGTATCCATACAACGTCCTCATTTTCCTTTACACCGGGCAAACACATTGAAATTCTAGGCTTAATATGCTAAAATAACGAAAAAACATCTTACTCCGCTGCATTTCTGATTTCTAAGAAAGGACGGTACACATGAACCGGAAGCTAAAAAAAGCATTGAAATATACCGCGGTTGCCGCTTGCGCTGCCTCGGCGGCGTCCCTGAGCGCCTATGTAACTACAAAAGGGATGGTAAAGATGGCCCTGGACCGGGAGAAGCCCAATATGGGCCCAAAACACGCCAAGGTATCCGGTGTGAAAGCCAACAGCGCCTTTTCCCGGGCGCGTCAGGAGGCAGCCGAGGCGTTGGAAAAGGCAGAAAACGAAGCGGTGGAAATCGTCAGTCATGACGGTGTCCACCTGGTGGGGCACTGGATTCCTCAGGAAAATGCCCGTAGGGTAATCATCGCCATGCATGGCTGGCGCTCCTCCTGGGGTCATGATTTCGGGCTGATCCGGGATTTTTGGGAAAATAGCGGATGCAGCGTGTTGTATGCGGATCAGCGGGGCCAGGGAGAAAGCGGCGGCGACTACATCGGCTTTGGCCCCATTGAGCGCTACGACTGCCTGGATTGGGTCAATTGGGTCACGGGCAGGTGCGGCAGCGAAATTCCCATCTACCTGTGGGGTGTGTCCATGGGCGCGTCCACCGTATTAATGGCATCGGATCTGCCGATGCCTGGGAATGTCCGCGGCATCGTAGGCGACTGCGGCTTCACCTCCCCCCACGCCATCTGGAAGCATGTGGCAACCAACAATCTGCACATGCGCTTCCGCCTCCGTGGCGCCATGGCAAACACCATGTACCGGCGCAAAACCCAGATGGACGCCGCAGCCTTCTCCACAACGAATGCTCTCAGCCAAACCAATATCCCTGTGCTTTTCATTCACGGAACCGACGACCGCTTTGTTCCGGTAGAGATGACCTTCGAGAACTACAAAGCCTGCCATTCTCCCAAGAAACTGCTGATTGTCCCCGGCGCGGGCCACTGTATGAGCTATTTCCTGGAACCGGAACGATACGAAACCATCGTGAAGGAATTCTGGTCAGAAAATGATTGATCCCATCTATTTCAAAAGGCTGTCCGTTTTTTTCGGACAGCCTTTTGCGTATTCAGGTATAGAACTCCGTCCGCTCCTCCAGCCGAAGACATGCCAGGGTCCAATAGAGAGTGACCTGACTGCCTCGGCTGTCCGGATTGACGAACCAGCAAGCTTTCAGAATCCGCACAGCACATCGGCGATTCACCATAACGCCGCTTGCGCCTTGCTTACGCCATCCACCGGACCTCCAGGCAATCCGGACCGGGGTAGCCGTCGGCGATCACCTTCTGCTCCAGATGATGTCCGCGAACGTTAATCTCAATCCGGCGGACACCGCCATCCAGATAATCCATGCTCTCTCCGTCATCCATTACGTGGACATAGCGCCCATTACCCGGGAAGACCTCCAGAACCACCTGTGTAATCTCCTCCACGCACTGGGGCTTTCCGACAGAAACAGGGATCACAGCTCCTGCCTTCGCAAACAGGGGCATCCGGTCAGCAGGAGCATCCGCCAGGACGTACTTGCCGCCTGTATACCGCTTTCCGGTATAGTAATCGAACCACACACCCTTGGGCAGATACACCGCTCTTGCGGACACTCCAGGGGTCATTACGGGAGCGGCCAGCAGCCGGTCACCCAGCATACACTGATCCGTCAGCTCCCGGCAGACAGGGTCCTCCGGGAATTCCAGCACCAGCGGCCGGAGAATCGGCATATCCTCATGGGCCAGATCGTAGATGTAGGGCAGCAGATGGTAGCGTAGATCCAGCGCTTTCCGGCAGCCGTCCATCGTGGCCTGATCGAAGGCATAGGCCTCCTGATTCCGAGTACCCTTGGCATAATGGTCCCGGAAGAAGGGGCTGATGGCCCCCAACTGGAACCAGCGCACCAACAGCTCCGGGGTGGTATCGGAGCCGAAGCCGCCCACATCGGAGCCCACCATATTCATTCCGGACAGCCCCAGATTCATCATCTGGGTCAGACTCAGCTGCAAATGCTGCCACATGGAGTGGTTGTCCCCGGTCCAGCCGGAGCAATACCTCTGGGATCCGGCGCAGCATGCACGGGTCAGAACAAAGGGACGGCGTCCATCCGCTTTCAGGAGGCCCTCATAGGTGGCCTTGGCCATCAGGTGTCCAAATACATTGTGGATTTCCTTGTGGTTCCCTCCGGAGAATTTCACATCGTCCGGCAGCGGACCTGTAAAGTTGGCAGGCTCGTTCATATCATTCCAGATTCCGCGAATACCCGCATCGGTCATAATTTTGACCTTTTCGCCCCACCAGGCCCTGGTTTTCTCCTGGGTAAAGTCCGGGAAAACCGCGGGCCCGGGCCACACAGCCCCTTCGTAAATGGTGCCGTCCGGATTCTTGGCAAAGTGTCCCTGCTCCACGCCCTCGTCATAGACAAAATAGCCGGGGTCCAGCTTCACACCGGGATCAATGATGGTAACGGCCTTCACGTTCTGCTCTGCCAGCTTTCCGGTCATTGCTTTGGGGTCTGAAAAGCGTGCGGAATTGAAAGTAAAGACCCGGAAGCCCTCCATATAGTCGATATCCATATGAACCGCGTCCATGGGAAGCTTGTTTTCCCGCATGGTAGAAACCATGTCCAATACTTCCCCATCGGTGTAATAGCTCCATTTGCTCTGGTGGAACCCGTACACCCATTTCTGCTGGAGCATGCTTCTGCCGGTAAGGGTCTGATAGCGCCTCAGCACCTCCTTTGGGGTTTTCCCGGGGATCATGTAGTAATCCAGCGCCCCACCGGCGTGGGACCAGAAATAGTAGTCCTCCTGCTCTTTTCCGAAGTCAAATCGGGTACGGTAGGAGTTATCCGCGAGAATACCCAGACATCCGTTTTCGGAATAGACCATGAAGAAATTGATGGACTTGTAGAGGCTCTTATAATTGTCACAGTGCGGGGTGGGATCATCGGTATTCCAGTTTTCATAGGCGTAATGCCGCTTGTTCAGGAAGCCCGTCTTATCACCCAGGCCATACACAACGGCATCCGGGGCCAGGGACTTGACAACCTCCACTTTCCACTCGCCCGCCTCTCCCAGTGCCTCCGATGGGACATGGCCCTCGGAGGCGAGCTGGGCAACCTCCTCCGGGGACAGAGAGGTTCTGGGTCTCCGGGGTCCGGGATAATCCATGCACAGAAGCTTTCCGTCGTAGGAAAGCGCCATGCCGTTTTCCGGCTCCACTGTAATCCTCCCCCAGGTCAGAGTTTCTCCGGATACCTTGGGCGCTGTTCTGCGTGCCGGGGCACTAACCATGTAACTGCCCTTGTGCGTACCGTCCGTCACACGGACAATTCCGGGAACAGGCATGGACACCCGCAGCCCGGATGCAGTAATGAATTCGTTGTGTTTCCGCTCCATATTGACTCTCCTTCTTACCATCCTTTACAGACGTTTACCCAATCTGTGAAATTGGAATATCGCTCCAGCTCTCCAATGGACAATTCAATGGCGCTGTTGCTGCTTCCGCATGCAGGGAAAACGGTTTCAAACCGCTTCAGGGATTCATCCAGATAAACCTTCACGCCTTCCTTCACCGCAAAGGGGCAGATTCCCCCCACCGCATGGCCAATCAGACCCTCGGCATCCTCACGGTTCAGCATGGAGGCTTTGGTCGCAAACCTGGCTTTAAATTTCGCGTTATCCACCTTTACATCTCCCGCGGCCACCATGATGGGCGTGCCGGAAACACAAAAGGACAAGGTTTTCGCAATCCTGCATGGTTCACAGCCCAGCGCCTGGGCGGCCAGCTCCACTGTGGCGCTGGAAACCCCGAATTCCAGAATTCTGTCCGCAATCCCATACTCTGCAAAGCAGGCCCTTACTTTTTCAATGGACATTCTTCATCCCCCCGTACATACAGCTTCGCTCCTGGGCGCACCGTCTGACATACCATATCACAATTCCCGATAATTTGCAATGGGAATCGGGAATTCTGATGTTCCCAAGTAGTTTCTCCCCCGCCTACCCATTGTCACAATCGTTTCCCCAAAAGCTGGAACGCCTCTTTCGGAAAAGTCAAGTCTTGTTCTTCACTTTTTTTCGTGCTATAATGCCGCCCAGTGCGTATACAGCAAGGAGGAGTACGAATGAGCACAACCGATGTCTTGAATCCGGTTCACAACCGGCGGCGTGGTCTGATGGAGCGGGAACAAACCGCCTTTGACAGCATCCCCGGGATGGATATTCTGCGCCGCTGCGCTCCGGAACACATTCCCGAGTTGGAAGCAAAATACCCGGATGCAGCCTTTGCCCTCATGATAACCCAAAGCCTTTTTGCAGGGGATCGGGAGCAAAATGAGATTCATCAGCGGGCCTACGCAGCAATTCTTAACGGAGAACCCATCAACGGGGTTCGTTTCAAATACGATTATGATCTGGAATCTTATCTTTTGAAGCACATGTGGGACTGATCCCCAATACAGGAGCCTTTTCCTGTAAATCACGGCTTGAAATCAGCATCAAAATATGGTATGCTGACATGAAGAACACGAAAAGGGGTGTTTCCCTGTGAATCTTCAGGAATCCGGCGAAATGTATCTGGAAACGATCTATATTCTCTCTAAGGAGAGGCCCTATGTCCGTGCAATTGATGTGGGGGAATATATGGGATACTCCAAGCCCAGTGTCAGCCGGGCCATGGGTCTTCTCAAGGAGAGCGGCTACGTGGTTGCCGACAAAAACGGTTTTCTCACCTTAACCGAACTGGGACGGGAAACCGCGTCAAAAATCTACGAACGGCATACCGTTCTGCGGGATATGCTCCTGCGCCTGGGTGTGGACGAGCAGACCGCCTCCACGGATGCCTGCCGTATTGAGCACGTGATCAGCGACACATCCTTCCAGGCCATCCAGAAGCACCTGAAAAAAAACATACTGTAAAAATACCCGAAATCCCGCACCGTTCTCAGGAACGGTGCGGGATTTCCTTTTGAGGAATTCCCATTCGAAGCTGATCAAAAAATCATCCCCCCAGGGGGCTTACAAAAAAAATCGTCTGCTGATATAATGAACCCATCTTCAAAAAAGAGGTGGATACCTATGCATATGGCAGACGCATTGCTTTCTCCCGCTGTCGCCGCAACCATGTACGCGGCTACCGCAGTCACGGTTGGTGCTTCCGTAAAAACGCTTCGAAAAGATGAGAACCTGGCAAAGCTTCCCACCATGGCAGTGACCTCCGCTCTGGTTTTCGCGGGTCAGATGATCAACTACACCATTCCCGGCACCGGCTCCTCCGGCCATCTTTGCGGCAGCATGATGCTGTCCGCCCTGCTGGGGCCCCAGGCGGGCTTTTTATCCATGGTGGTAATTCTCACCATCCAGAGTTTGTTCTTTGCGGACGGCGGGCTGCTGGCGCTGGGGGCAAATTGCTGGAACATGGCGTTCTATGGGTGCTTTGTGGGGTATTACCTGCTGTGGAGACCAATTATGCGAAGTAAGCTGTTTGGCAAAATGGGTACAAAGGCCGCCGGACGGGCCAAAATCATCCTGGCCTCCGTCCTCGGCTGCATCGTTACCTTGCAGCTTGGCGCATTTTCCGTGGTTCTGGAAACCACCGTTTCCGGTATCACCGAGCTGCCCTTCCGATCCTTTGTTGGCATCATGCAGCCGATTCATTTGGCCATCGGATTGGTGGAAGGCTTGATCACCTCTGCTGTGCTGGTATTTGTCTATGTAGCCCGCCCCGAGCTGGTGATGGATGCGCCCATCGGTGACGCAGCCATTCAAAGCAAGTTTTCTCTGAAAACGACTCTGATCATTCTGACCGTTGTGGTTGCAATCGTCGGCGGCGGCCTGAGCCTGGCGGCCAGCTCCAATCCCGACGGTCTGGAATGGTCCATGTTCGGAAATGCCGAAGCAGGCTACAGTGAAAACATGGGTTTGGACGAAGAAAACTACGGCATTTCCAGCAGTGCTTCTGAGATTGCCGGTTCCATTCAGGAAAAGACCGCGTTCCTGCCGGATTACGCCTTCGCGAACAGCGACAGCGCCGCAGGCACCACGGTTTCCGGTCTGGTCGGTTCTGTCCTCGTCGCGGGGACCGCAGCTCTGATCTGTATGGCCGGTGGCTTCTTCCGCAGGAGGAAAGCAGCAGCGAAATCATAACCTACCCATCATTTTCCGAGGTGTGCGCAATGGATAAACTGCCTCAAGCTCAGTCAGAGCTGCGGGAAATGGAAGCTCTGGCAGCAGCAGATTCTCCTGTTCACCGGCTGCACCCCATCTGCAAGCTGGCTGTAACCATTCTCTATATCGCCACAGTGGTTTCCTTCCCGAAATATGACCTTTCGGGACTTGTGGCAATGGTTTTGTATCCCGTAATCGTGTACCAGATGGCAGGAATTCCAATCCGGCTTTGCTTTCAAAAGCTTCGTTATGTGCTTCCGCTGGTTTGCGCGGTGGGCCTTGTAAATCCCTTTCTGGATCAAACACCTTTGACGTCTTTGGGCTCTTTCACCATTACCGGCGGGGTCGTGTCCATGCTCACTCTGCTTTGCAAGGGCTGCTTCTCGCTGATGGCATCCTTTCTTTTGATTGCCACCACTTCCATAGATTCGATCTGTGCAGCTTTGCGGAAGCTGCACGTTCCCGAGCTTCTTGTCACACTGCTCCTGCTTACCTATCGATACATCGGCGTCATGCTGGAGGAAGTCAGCGTCATGTCCCAGGCCTACGGCCTGCGGGCCCCCGGTCAGAAAGGAATTCATATTTCCGCATGGGGTTCCTTCCTGGGGCAGCTGCTGCTGCGGAGCATGGACCGCGCCCAGGAATTGTACAGCAGTATGCTGCTTCGGGGCTTCCGTGGTGAATTCTTCTATGCCCAGGGTTCCCCCTTTGGGTTTGCGGATGCGGTTTTCCTCCTGGTCTGGGGAATTGCATTTCTGTGTGCCAGGCGCTGGAATCTTCCATCCGTTGCAGGCAGTATATTTGTGAGGTAATCCGATGATTCAATTCAAGAATGTGTCCTTTTCTTACGCACCTGAGCATCCTGTGGTAGAGAATCTGAGGTTTACCATTCAAGCTGGAGAATCCGTTGGCCTCATCGGTGCCAATGGTGCCGGCAAATCCACAATTATGAAGCTGATGCTGGGCCTTCTGCGGGGAAACGGGGAAATCACCGTGGATAATCTTCCCGTAAACCGGCAGAACCTTTCCGAAATCCGGAAAAAGGTCGGCTTTGTTCTTCAGGATTCCGACAATCAGATGTTCATGCCCACCGTGTATCAGGACATGATCTTCGGTCCCAGAAACTACGGGCTGAGCCCCGAAGAAACCGAGCGCCGGGTGGATGAAGTGCTGAGCCGTCTGGGATTGACGGAGCTGAAGTATCGCCATAACCATAAGATTTCCGGCGGTGAAAAACGCATGGCGGCCATTGCCACCATTCTCGCCATGGAACCGGAAGTGATTCTCATGGACGAACCCTCCACCGCCCTGGACCCGGTGAACCGCCGCACGGTCATCAACACCATCCGTACCCTCCCCCAGACCAAGCTGATTGCCTCCCATGATCTGGACATGATTCTGGATACCTGCCAGCGGGTGATCCTGCTCTCTCATGGGGAAATTGCCGCGGATGGGGACGCGGAGGATATTCTCAGAAATCAAAAGCTTCTGGAGGATCACCGCATGGAGCTTCCCCTGTGCTTTCAGCGTAGAGTGTAACAAAACATGACGGATGCCGGCAATTGTGCCGCATCCGTCATGTTTTTATAATCTCAGTTTCCGGAAAGGATGGACTTTCTCAAGAACTCTGCCGTGATGGTATCGCCCTGCTCCAGCATCTGCCTGGGCGTTCCGGTAAACACGATTTCACCTCCGGAGGTTCCACCGGCCGGGCCCACATCGATGAGGTAGTCCGCCCGTTTCATCACATCCAGATTGTGCTCGATGACGATAACCGTATTTCCCCGGGCCACCAGAGAATCCAGCAGTTCCATCACCTTCTCCACATCCGATGCATGGAGCCCGGTGGTTGGCTCATCCAGCACATAGATGTTTCCCTTGCCGTCTAAGTATTTTGCCAGCTTTACCCGCTGCCGTTCCCCTCCGGACAGTGTGGAAAGAGGCTGTCCCAGAGAGAGATACGCAACGCCGACCTCGATCATCGCATCCAGCGCCTTACAGATCTTTCTATTTCCTGCGAAAAACTCCCGGGCATCCCCTGCGGACATACCGAGGATCTCCACAATGGTCTTCCCGTGGTAGCGGTACGACAGCGCTTCCTCGCTGTACCGCTTCCCCTCGCAGGCCTCGCAAAGGGTTGTCACCGGATCCATAAACACAAGCTCGGTTAGGGCGCATCCAGCTTCCGAACCTCCCCTTCTTCCACACCGTACAAGGTGATAAAATCCCCGGTATAGGTGTTTTTCAGGGTGAGCGGCGTTCCCTCCGCGGCAATCTGCCCGTGATCCAGAATCACCACGAAGTCTGCGTCCGCCGCTTCCTCCATGTAGTGGGTGGTCAGAAACACCGTCATTCCCTCCCGGGCGCGGAGCTCGCCGATCACCCGCCAGAGCGTGCTTCTGGTCTGGGGATCCAGGCCCGTGGTAGGTTCATCCAGAATCAAAATCCTGGGCCTGTGCAGCAGGGCCCGGGCGATATCGATTCTGCGCCGCTGGCCACCGGAGAGCTCCCCACCGGGCGCTTCACCAGATCTTCAAAATCCAGCAGCTCCGCCAGCTCTGTCAGCCGTTCCCGGAAAGCCTTTCCCCGGATGCCGTAGAGCGCCGCCCTGCTCTGTAGATTCTCCCTTACAGTCAGATCCTTATCCAGCACGGAATTCTGGAAAACAACCCCCAGGCTCCGTTTGATCGCATCCGGGTCCTCGTCCAGGGAGGTCCCGTCAATCCTGACACTTCCGGTGTTCTTCGGCAGCTGACCGCAGAGGATGTTGATGGTGGTGGATTTTCCGGCACCGTTGACCCCGAGGAAAGCAAACAGCTCCCCTTCCTTCACCCGAAAACTCAGATCCTTTACCGCCTGAACCTCCCCGAAGCGTTTGCTCAGGTGGTCAATTTCAATGATACTGTTCATGGAATTCTTCCTTTCAGCAGGGCTTTCTGGGAATAATAATCGCGGCAATGAGGTAGGCCAGGAAGCCGCTGCCACCCAGAGCACAGAAAAGTATCCAGCCCAGCCGAACCAGGGTGGGATCAATGTCAAAATACTCCGCGATTCCGCCGCAGACACCGTCGATCATCTTGTTGTCATTGGATTTATAAAGCTTCTTGCTCATCATTTGTTTTCTCCTTTTCCATATTTTTGTTCTCAGTCAAACGGAAATTGTAGGCCGCGAAGAACATACAGGACGCTGCCGCCCAGAAGAATCCCCCATATGCCAGTTTTCCGCATACCGCCATCAGAAGGCCCGAAATCGTCAATAATCCTCCCGCGATGGCAAGCATCCTGGAGGATGTGTGTGGATCGTGATGCATTGCAGTTTCCTCCTTATCCTTCCATTTCCCCTGATTCCGTGATTTTGAGATACATCTTTTCCATCTCTGCTTCAAACAGGAATTCCCGGCTTGCAATCACAGAACCGTCCGCCTTTTTCACGGTCACCACAAAAGGAATCGGCGTCCCGGCGTTCTTGGCCTCCATCATGATATCGCAGTCAAAGAATCCGTATTCTCCGTTTTCCCAGGCAAGTGTATCATGCTCCACTGTCTTTCCACAGTAGGACACCGCGACTGAATCCGCATCCCGGTAATCCAATCGAATGTAGATTCCATATTGTTCAGAGCCTTCGAGCTGCCCGGCATTCGATGTCCACAGTGTGCGCTGGCACATACTGGTCTTCATGACCACCTCGTTGATTTCTCCCTGCACCGGAACGGAAATCGAAAAGTCTCCGGTTTCGAAGAATCCAAACACCGCGCTGAACCGGAAGCCCACATAGAGCTTTCTGTTTGCTTCTTCCGAATAATACCCGATGAAGCCCTCCGGGAAGGAACCGGGATAGAACCCTGTAATCCGTACACAGTCTTCCATGACCTCAACCTTTTCGATTCCAGCACTCTCACAGGCCTGAAAGCCCCCAAGCTTCCATCCAAATCGGCCAATGAGGAAGACCGATACCAAAATTACCGCAAGACATACAAAAACGGCCAGGAAAAGCAGCCAAGCCTTTTTCCGTTTTGAAGAGTTCATTTCCTTCCTCCTTCCATTCACGCCCTCTGTTTACGCTGGTGATTATACCATATGTCAATCCGGATGAATAGGAAGATTTTTCAGTGGAATGTGTTCAAAATCTAGATGCTTTCTTTTCCGTCGAAAAATGAACCGGTCAGCCATCTCTGGCTGACCGGTCTTGCGGCGTTATTCCTCTGAGCCTGATTCAGCTCGTTTGGTTTCTTCAAATTGCTCTCTGGCTTTTTTCGCGGCAGCCATCAGGCTTTTGAGTTCACCGGACAGTAGCTTCCGGATGCCATCATCGCTGCACACCGCCCGAATGTACCTGCGAACATTTCTGGGGTGAAAAATATCCGCCGCGGTTTTCACATCCCCGCTATTCAGCAGCGCGTACAGCGTATCCACAACCTGGTTCCGTTCCTCAACCGTCATCTGGTTGGCCCAATTCTTAATGGTGAGATTCAGGAACCGGGAGTCCACTGTAATCTCTTCCATGGGAACAAAGCTCTTGCCCACCACTTCCCAGGAGTAGATTTCATGCTGCAGGATGCTGACCTGATTGCTTCTGATGATGGTGTAGGGTTCCTCATGCTCCAGCAGCATCCCAATTACCGAAGACTGGGGCACAAATGTTCTGATTCTGGGAACAATTTCCCGATACCCCTGATCTCCCATCAAAAACTCCGTAAACCCGGGTCCGTCATTGTTGTATACCTCCAGAATCCGTTCCTGAACCTCCCGGGGGCTTCTCGCCGCGCCGAACACCGCCAGGTTTCCGCCCTTGGAGTGTCCGCAGATCCGCATGGGCAGACTGCAGCGCTGCGCGAATTCGGCGATGTACTGCTGGGCCAACCTCTGGGAGGGAATGGTCTCCTGGAAGCTCATGTTAAAGTCCTCTTTCCAGCCCACCAGGGTTTCATCCGTTCCCCGGAAAGCAAGGAAAGCGGTTCCATCATCCAGCAGGAAGCTCATGGCCGCGAACTGGGTTTCCTCCTCCGGGATATACCGATCTGTATATCCACAGATTTTGGATAAGCCGAACCGGGTACTCTGGCCCGCTAAGCGAAGCAGCTCCAGGTCATTCTTCGCTCTGATCCGTCCTGCATAGTCTCCCCGTTCCAAAAAAGCATTGGCAGCCTCCCGAAGCGTCACAGGCTCCTCCGGTTTTTCCTCCACCGCCCCGCCGTAACGGATATACGCCAGTGCGGAAAAAATCAAAGCGTCCACCGCATTGGGCGGGTCCTGCAAAAAAGACAAATCTCCCCGCCATTTCAGGTAGTCCAGAACATTTGTCACGACACATTCCTCCTCTTCGGAATACTCTATCATGAAAATATGTATTTTTCTACCGATTCCTGAAAATTAAGAAAAAGCATATCAGCAAAACACAACAGACAGATAAATTGCTGTTTATACTACACGTTTCAAATTTCCTGTCATTGCGAACCAGCGCGCACGCTGG
>JBJEYY010000126.1:0-11697 GCA_051887095.1 Faecousia sp.
CAACGTCCACACCCAGCTCGCCCCAGGGCAGCTCGGCAGCGTTGGCCTTGGCGTAGATGGTGATCTTCTTGCCGTCGACAACGATGTTGTCCTCGCCAGCCTCAACGACATGGCCCATAGCGGCGTAGTTGCCCTGGGTGGAGTCGTACTTCAGCAGGTGAGCCAGCATCTTGGGAGAGGTCAGGTCGTTGATGGCGACAACCTCGAAGCCCTCGGCGCCGAACATCTGACGGAAGGCCAGACGGCCGATACGGCCAAAACCATTGATTGCAACTTTAACGGACATGGTAAATTCCTCCATTTCATAATGACTGCTTTCGCAGTAGGAAAACCTTATACCGGGCATATCGATAAGCCCGTACGGATTCATTATACATGATTGGGGTTTTCTTGTAAACTGTGAAAAATGTCAAAAAGGACTAAAAATAATAATCAATTCCGTACAAAATGCGCACCTGGGGACGAATTGACAATTGACAGTTGACAATTCGGGGCATATCCCACGGAATGAAGAAAACTGTCATCCTGAGCGAGCGAAGCGAGTCGAAGGATCTGCGCATTGCGTTTTCATTTGCAGGAAACTCAGTGCGTAGATCCCTCGACACGGCTTCGCCGGCTCGGGATGACAGGGTGGGGCTTGTCAATTGCCGATTGAAATGCGGGCTTTGTTCAGCTTATCGGCCTTGCAGAAGGTGATGAAGCCCAGAGCGAAGATGATGACCAGGGTACCCACGGCCAGGCTCTCGTTCTGAAGCTCCACGCCGAACACGTGCAGCGTCATGCCGCCGGTGAGCTGGCTGACCACGGCGACCAGAGTGGTGCCCAGGAAGGAAGCGCCCTTGCCGCAGATGTCCATGAGGCCGTAGTATTCGCCGCTGCGCTCGGCGGGGATGATCTTGCCCAGGTACGACCGGCTGAGGGCCTGAATGCCGCCCTGGAACATGCCCACCAGCACCGCCAGCAGCCAGAACTGCCACTGGGACATCAGGAACACGGCGAAGAGGGTGATGCCCGTATAGCAGGCGATGCAGACCTTAATGAGCAGCCCCGTATCGTATTTACCGGACAGCCGTCCGAAGATAATGGCGCAGGGGAAGGCCACCACCTGGGTCAGCAGCAGCGCCAGCAGCAGCCCCGTGGTATCCAGGCCCAGAGCGGTGCCGTAGGCCGTGGCCATGTCGATGATGGTGTACACGCCGTCGATGAAGAAGAAAAAGCTCAGCAGGTACACGAAGATGTGCTTCTGCGACTTCGCCTCCCGGAAGGTGCGGCCAAGCTGGCGGAAGGTCTCCGCGATGGGGTGGGCGGTGGCCTCCACGTAGGCGGTCTGCTTGTAGCGCCGCAGCAGCGGGACGGTGCAGCATACCCACCACACGGTGGTCACCAGGAAAGCCACGGCCATGGCCGTACCCTGCTGCATTCCGAAGCTGTCATGCATCAGCACCAGCACCAGGCAGAGGATGAAGGGAATCACGCTGCCGATGTAGCCGAAGGCGTAGCCCAGGCTGGACACCCGGTCCATCCGCTCCGGAGCGGCCACCTCGGGGAGCATGGAGTCGTAGAATACATTGGCGGAGTTATAGCCCACCTTTGCAATGATGAAGATCACCAGGAAGCTGAGCCAGGACCAGGCGGTGCCCAGCGCCGCGCAGCCCAGAGCGCCCAGCAGCATACTCAGCAGGAAGATGGGCTTTTTATAGCCCTTGTGGTCCGCCAGGGTGCCGCAGATGGGCCCAATGAAGGCCACCAGCAGCGTGGAGATGGAGCCCGCGTAGCCCCAGTAGGCAAGGTACTTGGACTCGTCCAGCCCCGCGGCGGTGGACAGTGCGTTGAAGTAGATGGGGATCAGGGTGGACACCAGCAGGATAAAGGCGGAGTTGCCGATGTCGTAGAGGATCCAGCTTTTTTCCAGGGGGGTCAGCTTCATTTTCTCTTTCATACAGGGTGCCTCCTTATGGATGGGTGGAAAAGAATTGACAATTGACAATTCACAATTGACAATTCCGGAATCCCTTGGGGATGGATAAAATGCGGAAACGCAGCAGCGCGGAAAATTGGTGTTTGTCGCGCCAAAAAACGCTGTCATTGCGAGCCAGTGCGCACACTGGCGTGGCAATCCCCCAAGGTTTTAGGCCGCTTTTCGTCCCGTTTCCCCATTTTACCGGGGGATTGCCACACCAGTCTGAGGACTGGTTCGCAATGACAGGTAATTTGGGACGCATCCCTACAAACACCAATTTGTCTGTCTGTGATGTAACGAAGGCGATGAATTGTCAATTCGTAAATCCCTCAGCCCATGATGGGTTCAAAATCCTTGTTCAGGGGGGTGCCGTGAAGCAGGCAGTCCTCCAGCTGCTTTGCCAGGGCAGGGAAACGATCCAGGGCCTGGGTGTACAGCCGAAGCAGGGGCTCGTCGAATTGGGAAACCCTTGGGTCGGGCTGCCGGGGCATCAGCTGCTGCCGGACGGTCTCCCCGGCCACGGGGATGATCCGCTCCAGGATTCCCCGGGGGAGAAGACCCCGGCCGCTGAGGATCCGGGTGGCCCAGGTCATGTTGTGGATGCATTTTTTCAGCTGAGCCGCCGTGGCGGGAGGGAAAAACCGGGCCATCACCTCCAGCTCCTCCGGCTCCGGCCGCAGATGCTCCCCCAGATCCCGGGTATGGGGCTGCGGCTCTGCGTCCAGGGTAAGCAGGAACCGGTCGAATTCGGTTTCCAGCTCCGAGTGGCCGCAGGTTTTCGATTCGTCCAGTTGGGCGATGAAGGGGTGACACTGGGAATCCAGGCAGTAGTGGGTCAGAAGGCCGAAGAGGAAGGCGGTATCCGCCTCCCGGGGCGTTTCCCGGAGCCGGACGCAGAGGCCTTCGAACAGCTCCCCGCCGGGGATGTGGTGATACCGGGAGGCCAGATCTCCCAGCTGATCCCGGCGGAAGATGCTGTGGTAGTACAGAGGGTCCGGGCCGTGAAGCCCCGCGTCATAGAGCCTGGGATGGGCGCTGACGGCAGCCTGAACCTTCGGAGAAAGGGCGGCAAGGGCCTGCCGCCCGAAGCGGTAATGCGCGTATGTAGCGGGCATAGGATAACCTCACAAAGGGGGAAGTTGACAGTTATGGCATCCCTTCGGGATGAAAAAAGGATGCTTATCGGGTTAACACAGCAGTTCGACAAATTGGTGTTTGACGAATATACGCTGTCATTGCGAGCCAGTGCGCACACTGGCGTGGCAATCCCCCGGTTAGAAGGGGAATGTACCGAAAAGCGCCCTGAAGAGTGGGAGACGTTGCGATTTTTGGCGGTAATCGTTACCTGGTCCCTTTCATCCGGGGGATTGCCACACCACTTAAGCGGACTGGTTCGCAATGACAGGTAATTTGGGATACATCCCTACAAACTCCCAATTTATTGCTCTGGTTTGTCGTTCCGGTTGGGATCATTCGGCGTTGAATACGTACTTGTCCATCCGGTGGAAGGCCTCCTCCACACGGCTTAAGGGGAGGGCCAGGTTCATGCGCAGGTGGCAGGGGCCAAAGAATTTCCGGCCGTCCTGGATGGCCACGCCTACGGCGTAGCAGGCGGAGAGCACATCGTCAACGGTTTTCCCGTGGGCCTGACACCAGCCGGTGCAGTCCACGAACAGCATATAGGTGCCCTGGGGACGGCTCACCGTAACCCCGGGGAAGTGATCCCGGATGCAGCCCACGGCAAAGTCCACGTTGGCGGTGAGCACCTGCCGAAGCTCCTCCAGCCAGACTTCCCCCTCGGGGCTGAAGCCGCCGATGAGGGCATACATACTCAGCACGTTCATGGAATTGTAGTGGCTGAGGGAGGCCTCCTTTTCCATCCGGTCCCGGAGCCAGTCGTTGTACACGATGCTGTAGCTTCCCACCAGACCTGCCAGGTTGAAGGTCTTGCTGGGGGCGTACATGGCAACGGTGCGGTTTCTCGCGTCGGCACTGACGGACTGGGTAGGGATGTGGCGGAAGCCCTCCAGGGTCAGGTCGGACCAGATTTCGTCGGAAATTACATACACATCGTACTTGCGGAACAGCTCCATGGCCTTCTCCAGCTCCCAGCGCTCCCAGACCCGGCCGCAGGGGTTGTGGGGAGAGCAGAGGATGGCGGTGTGGATTTTCTGCTCCCGGAGCTTTTGCTCCATGTCGTTATAATCCATGCGCCAGATTCCTTCGGTATCTTTCACCAGGGGGCTGTGAACCAGCTCATAGCCGTTGTTGCCCAAGGCGTGGGTGAAGCCCACGTAGGTGGGTGAATGCACCAGGATCTTATCCCCCCGGGAGCACAGCACGTTCGCGGCGCTGACCACCCCGCCCAGCACGCCGTTGGCATAGCCGATGTGCTTCGGCTCCAGACCTTCCACACCGTTGCGTACCTTCTGCCAGCGGATGATGGCGTCGTAGTACTCCTGCCGGGGGGAGAAATAGCCGTAGGCGGGATGCTCCGCCCGGGAGATGATGGCCTGGGGGATGGAGGGCACGGTGGGGAAGTTCATATCCGCGATCCACATGGGGATCACGTCGAAGCCCTCCCGAACCTGACCTTCGCAGGGCGCCGCGTCCACGGCAATGGCATCCCGGCCATGGCGGTCCATAACGGTGGTGAAATCGTAACACATGAAATATCTCCTTTGTCTGTATCAATGCTATCATTATAGTTTTCCTCCGGGAAAAAAGCAATAGGGGAAAGGAGCAAAAGCCTGCTTCCCGGGAGATTTTCTGCGCCCCCCGGGGTTTGACATTGACAGACGATTGGAAGCCATCTATAATTGAAATAAAATGTGCTTACCGGCTTAAGTCAGCAAGCCGACAAATTGTTGTTTACACTACACGTTTCAAATTTCCTGTCATTGCGAACCAGTCCTCAGACTGGTGTGGCAATCCCCCGGTTGAAAGGAACCAGGTAACGACGACCACCAAAATCGTAAGGTTTCCCCGCTCTGTAGGGAAATTGTCGATGCATTTCCCCTCTAACCGGGGGATTGCCACGGAAGGCCTGCGCACTGGCTCGCAATGACAGCGTATATTTGACAAACACCAATTTATCATTCATAGAAACAAAATCGGAAGAAAACCCGGCCCTTGTTTTGGGCGGGGCCGGGGGATGGAGGAGCGGAATATGCGCTATACCGATCTGATCTTTGACCTTTACGGCACGCTGGTGGACATCCATACGGAGGAAAATGACCTTGTCTGGGAGAAAACCGCCGTGTACTTTGGCTTCTATGGGGCCCACTACACGGGGCCGGAGCTGGAGGATGCCTTTGAAAGGGCCATGGCCGACCGGGAGGCCAAGGCGGGCCAGAGCTACGAATGCTTCCCGGACATCCCCTTCGAGCAGGTGATGGCCCAGCTGTTCCGAGACAAGGGGGTTGAGGCCGCCCCTGAGGGATTGGGCAAGAACGCGGCCCAGCTATTCCGGATTGCCTCTCTGGACTACATCCGGCTGTATCCCCACGCCCTGGAGGCCCTGGCGGCGCTTCGGCAGAAGGGCTGTCGGCTGTGGCTGCTGAGCAATGCCCAGCAGGTGTTCACCGCCTATGAGCTGCGGCACCTGGGGCTGGGGGAGCAGCTGGACGGAATCTACCTGTCCTCGGACTACTGCTGCCGCAAGCCGGATCTGCGGTTCTACCGGGTGCTGCTGGAGGAGCGGAAGCTGACGCCCGAGCACTGCCTGATGATCGGCAACGACCGGCAGACGGACATTGCCGGTGCAAAAGCCGCGGGGCTTTCCACACTGTACATGCATACCGCCCTCACGCCCCCGGAGCAGGAAGCGGCGGATCCCACCCTCCGCCCCGGCACGGCCCCCAAGGGCACGAAGCATTTCGAGTACGAAGGCGACGACTGGCAGGAGCTGGCGGAGCTGATTATGAGAATTGACAATTGACAATTGTATCCGGAGAAATAATGACATCCCCTGGCGAACGCCAGGGGATGACCTTTTTGGGATGAAAAAGGGAACGGCGCGGGAAATTGGTGTTTGTCGCTTCGCCTCAAAACCACCTGTCATTGCGAACCAGTGTGCGCACTGGCTCGCAATGACAGCAAAACGTACAAACACCAATTTGTCATTCTGCCGGGTTACAATTGCAAATTGTCAATTCGTCCTCCCGGGCGGCGGCGCAGGAGGCTCTGGGGATCAGTTCGGTGTGCAGCAGGAAGGTGCTGGGGGCCACGCCCTCGATCTGGCTGGCCATGGCGCAGTAGGCGCTTTTGCCCAGCTCCGTCCGGTCCTGGCGGATGGTGGTCAGAGCAGGCACACAGCTTTCACACAGGGGCAGGTCGTCGAAGCCCATGACGCTGACCTCCTCCGGCACCCGGATGCCCTTTTCCCGGCACCGCTCCAGCACGGCCTGGGCCAGGGTGTCGTGACTGCACACAATCGCGGTGCAGCCCTGCTCCAGCAGGGCGGGGAGGTACTCGTCCAGGCAGATGTGGGCGTGGTAGGAGTTGCGGGCCATCCCCTTGCCGCAGGGCAGATGGTTCTCCCGCATGGCCTGGAAGAAGGCATCGTAGCGCTGCCGGTAGACGTAGGCGCCCAGGGCGCTGCTCAGGTATCCGATGCAGCGGTGGTTCAGCCCCTTCAGGTACTGCACCGCCAGACGCAGGCCCTCGCCGCTGTCCGCCCCCACGTAGGTCACCCGGGGATTGCCGGTGACCCGGTTGTCATAGAGCACCGTGGGGCTGGTGCAGGTTTCGAAGTCCTTCAGCCAGGGGTCCCGGAGGGACAGGCCCAGAAACAGGGCTCCCTGGTAGTTTTCCTGCAGCATGTACTGCTCGTAGGGGATCTGCTCCTCCAGCTCTATGGTCAGGGGGATTACGTGCACACAGTAGCCGGCGGGCTCCGCCATTTTCCGGAAGCCCACCAGAATGTCGAAGCCGAAATCCTCGGGGCGCGCATAGGCCATATTGGTGATGAACACGGCCAGCCTGGGAGCCTCGTCCCCCCGGCGGGGCCGGGAGTAGCCCAGCTCCACGGCGGTTTCCACCACGGCGCGGCGCATGGCGCTGCTGACATCCGCGGCGCCGTTGAGGGCCTTGGACACGGTGCCCTTTGTGACGCCCAGCACCCGGGCGATATCCTCCAGCGTGGCCATACCGGGCCCCCTTTCTGAAAAAGTGTCTGGAAAGTTAAATCGTTGCTTGGCACACCCAAAAAGCTGTCATTGCGAGCCAGCGCGCACGCTGGCGTGGCAATCCCCCGGTTGAATGGAACCAAGTAACGATTACCACCAAAAACCGCAACGTTCCCCACGCTCCAGGGCAATTGTCGGTACATTTTTCCACTAACCGGGGGATTGCACCACGGGCATTCCCTTCGGTCACCACACCAGTGTGCGCACTGGTTCGCAATGACAGCGGTTTTTATGCGGACTGGTTCGCAATGACAGGTAATTTTCAATGTACCCTTTCAAGCAACAATTGATCGTTCTGAGATGATCTAAAATACCATATCACACTTTTCCACGAAAATCGACTTCTTTTTCGGAAAAAGGTTTTGGTTGGTTTTCATAAAAATATGGGAGCGGTTTTGGTGATAACGTTGATTTTTTGCGGATTGGTGGTAAAGCGGTTGACATATTTGCGGAAACGTACTAAAACTTATAGGAGCGAAACTTTTCGAAACATGTTTTTTGCGTTTGTGTGAAGGAGAGAGCACATGCGTTTTCTATACGGAAAACAGGACCTGGCAACCCGGGAGCGGGCCCAGGAGGTTTCCTTTCTGCTGACCAACGGCCTGGGGGGCTATGCCTCGACCACAGCTGCTTTTTCCGTCCCCCGCTGCGATCAGGGGATTCTGGTGGCGGCGGTCAGCGCCCCCAACAAGCGCTTGACCCTGGTGCACCGGCTCAGCGAGGTGCTGCGGCTCCAGGACCGGGATGAATACCTGTCCAGCCAGAGCTTTTTGAGTGGCAAGGACCCTGAGGACGGGCTGAGAAATTTAGACAGCTTTTCTTTTGAATACGGCCCCTGCTGGCGCTATCACACCGGGGGTGTCCAGGTGGAGCGGAGGCTCTGCCTGGCCTGGGAGCGGAATGCCGCCGCCGTGATCTACACCGTGGACAACCGCTCCGCGGACCCCTGCACGCTGGAAATTATCCCCCAGCTGAAGTTCGCCCCCAAGGAGGAGGCGGCCCAGCGCCTGGACCGGAGCTTCCGCTACTGCAAGGGGGTCATTTCCTGCGAGGATTACCGGCTGTATGTGACCTCCGATGCCCAGGTGAAGCCCCGGAGAATGCGCTGGGAGCTGCTGTGGTATCCCCAGGACGAGAAGGACGGCCGCCCGGAGCGGGGCCTGGCCGCTTCCTGCTGCACGGTGTCCAAGACCGTGGCCCCGGGGAAATGCGTTACCTTTGAAATTGTATTCTCCCTGGACCCGGAGCCCCTTTCCGGCCGGGAGCTGCTGCGGCTCCAGGAGGAGCGGCTGCGCCGGGTGGAGGAGGCCGCCCCCTTCCGGGACGAGACCGCCCGGGCCCTGGTAATGGCGGCGGATGCCTTCATTGCCCGGAGGGATTCCACCGGGGGCAAGACCATTCTGGCCGGCTACCCCCTCTTCAGCGACTGGGGCAGGGACACCATGATTGCCCTGCCGGGCTGCTGTCTGGCAACGGGACGTTTTGAGGATGCCAAGAGCATTCTTCGCACCTTCCTGGCCTATGAAAAAGACGGCCTGGTGCCGAACCTGTTCCCCGAGGGAGACTCCGAGCCCATCTACAACACCGTGGACGCGGCGCTGCTGCTCATCGACTGCGTGTGGCAGTATTTCCGCCGCACCGGGGACTTATCGTTCCTGGAGGAGGCCTACCCCTGTCTGGAGCGGATCATCGCCGCCTACCGCCGGGGCACCCATCACGGCATCCATATGGATACCGACGGCCTGATCGCCGCGGGAGAGGGCATGGACCAGGTGACCTGGATGGATGTGTGCGTGGACGGCATCCTTCCCACCCCCCGCCACGGCAAGCCCGTGGAGGTCAACGCCTACTGGTACAACGCTCTGAAAATCATGGAGGAGCTTTCCCGGGAGCTGGGAAAATCCGGCGCCAAATACGCCTCCCTGGCGGCAAAGGCCAAACGTTCCTTCGTGGAGATATTCTACAATAAAGAAAAGGGCTGCCTGCGGGATGTGATCTCCGGCACCGATGCCGACGATCAGCTCCGCTGCAACCAGATTTGGGCCGTATCCATGGCCCATACCATGCTCTCCCCCGCCCAGGAGCGGAGTGTGGTGGACACGGTCTACCGGGAGCTGTACACCGTCTGCGGCCTGCGGACCCTGGAGCCGGAGGACCCCCAGTACCACGGCCATTACGGCGGACCCCAGGTGGAGCGGGACATGGCTTACCACCAGGGTACGGTCTGGGTGTACCCCCTGGGAGCCTTCTACCGGGCGTACCTGAAAACCCGGAAATACGCTCCGGAGGCAAAAGCCTGGGTCCGCGCCCAGCTGGAGGCACTGGAGCCCATGCTCCGGGAGGGCTGCGCCGGTCAGCTGCCGGAAATCTACGACGGTGATTTCCCCGCCGAAAGCAAGGGCTGCTTCGCCCAGGCCTGGAGCGTGGGAGAGCTGCTGCGGGTGTATGAGGAACTGGAACAGTAAGCGGACAGTATCCGTATTCCTGCCGGTTCCGCTCCGCGGAAAGACAAATTGGTGTTTGTTGAACTAAAAAAGATACTGTCATTGCGAACCAGGCCGCAGCCTGGTGTGGTGACCGAAGGGAATGCCCGTGGTGCAATCCCCCAACAATTCAGGAGGGCTTGTTAGGGCGTTTGTCCGTTTTTTGCACATTTCGGAATATCCGGGGGATTGCACCACGGGCATTCCCTTCGGTCACCACACCAGTGTGCGCACTGGTTCGCAATGACAGCGTTTTTCATGGCAATGACAGCTTCTTTTTCGCAATGAATTTGGGAGGGAATTTGATGAGCCGTTACGCAGGTGTTCTGCTTTCCGTTACCAGCCTGCCTTCTCGGTACGGCATCGGGTGCTTTGACAAGGCGGCCTATGAATTTGTGGACTGGCTGGAATCCGCCGGACAGCGGTACTGGCAGATCCTTCCTCTAAGCGCCACCTCCCACGGCGGCGGGGCGGATTCCCCCTATCAGTCCTACTCTGCCTTCGCGGGGAATCCCTATTTCATCAGCCTGGACGCGCTGGTGGAGGAGGGGGTGCTGACGCGCCAGGAGTGCGAAGCCGTGGACTTCGGCGTGGAAGCCCGGTTCGTGGACTACCGGAAGATGAACGATGCCAGGCTTCCGCTGCTCCGGCTGGCCTACCAGCGCAGCAACATCTCCCGGGATCCCGGCTACCATCGGTTCTGCGCCGAGAACGGGGAGTGGCTGCCCGATTACGCCCTGTTCATGGCCCTGAAGGACTTCTTCGGCGGCCAGGCCTACAGCCGCTGGCCCGAAGATATCCGGATGCACTGGGGCTTCGCCCTGGACTACTACAACCGGGAGCTCTACTTTGAGGTGGAGTTCCAGAAATACTTACAGTACAAGTTCTATTCCCAATGGTCGGCCCTGAAGGCCTACGCCAACGCCAAGCACATCGAGATTGTGGGGGACATCCCCATCTACGTCTCCGAGGACTGTGCCGATGTCTGGGCCCATCCGGAGCTGTTCCGCCTGGACGGGAACAACCGGCCCACCGATGTGGCCGGGTGCCCTCCGGACGCCTTCGCCGCCGACGGCCAGGTATGGGGCAACCCCCTCTACCGCTGGGATTACCACCGCTCCACCGGCTACGCCTGGTGGGTCAGCCGGATGCGCCACTGCTTCAAGCTGTATGATCTGGTGCGCATTGACCATTTCCGGGGCTTTGACGAGTTCTTCGTGATTCCCGCAGAGAAACGCAGCGCCGCCATGGGCCACTGGGAAAAGGGCCCCGGCATGGACCTGTTCCACGCCATCCGCTATCATCTCGGCGACGTGAAGGTGGTGGCGGAGGACTTGGGGCTGATGACCGAGGGCGTCCGCAGGCTGGTCCGGGACAGCGGCTGCCCCAATATGAAGGTGCTGCAGTTCGCCGTGGACCCCGCCGATGTGGGAGCAAGCAACGACTACTGGCCCCACAACTACGGTCCCAACTGCGTAGTCTACACCGGCACCCACGACAACGATACCACCGCCGGATGGTTTGAGGCCCTGTCCGAGGAAGGACGCATGCAGGTGCGGGATTACCTTTCGGATTACCGCACCCCCGACGACCAGATGTACTGGCAGATCATCAATCTGGCCATGATCTCCGTAGCCCGCGACTGCATCATCCCCATCCAGGACTACCTGGGCCTGGGCAACGACGCCCGGATGAACCAGCCGGGCACCATGGGCCGCAACTGGGCCTGGCGGCTGCTGCCGGGGGAGCTGACCCCCGCACTGGCGGAAAGAATGCTCTCCCTGGCCAAGCGCAGCGCCCGGGCCAACTGGGATGCCATCAAGGCCGGACAGACCCTTGTGGAGAATGCCTAATTCCGGCCGCGGTTTTTTGGAGGATTGAACCCTAGCACGGATGACAAAAACGTGGTATATTTGGTATTATCGGTAGTTTCCCGCAATTAGGGCGGCAGGCATTCCGAAACGGTCAGCGGATAGAAAAATTGGTGTTTGTGGGTGTACGCTTCAAATATTCTGTCATTGCGAACCAGTCCGCAGACTGGTGTGGCAATCCCCCGGTTAGAGGG
>JBJEYY010000127.1:0-11585 GCA_051887095.1 Faecousia sp.
GATCGGTGCTGACTTCGTCATAAGGGATGTAACCGGCGTGCTTGGTGCCCAGATCGACCTGGACTTCGGTGTTGCCGATACCGGTAACGGTGCCAATAACCTTATCTCCTGTATTTAAAGTTTTGATGGACTGCTCAAGAAGCTCCGCAAAGTTCTCCTCCTGTACAGCCTCAACATTGGTAATTTCGCTCATCGTCTTGTTGACCTCCTTTATAATCCACGCCGGGGTCGATGCACCGGCAGTGATTCCAACATCAGTGACACCACGAAAGTCCACGGGGTTCAGGTCGGCGGCGCACTCCACCTGGAAAACCCGATCGCAGTGTTCTCGGCAAATCATGGCGAGACGGCCTGTGTTGGAGCTTTTGGGGTCCCCTACAACGACCATAGCCTGGGATTCTACACTCAACTGCGCTGCTTCGCTTTGCCTATACTCCGTTGCTTTACATATTGTATCAAATATTTTCAAGTTAGTAAACTGTTTTTTTGCAAATTGACCGCACAATTTCCACAAAAATTCTGTGGAAGTTGTCTGCGAAACCATGCAAATTGGCAAGTCCGAGGGGATTTGCGCTTCCTTGACCCAATTTTCCAGCTCCTGCACATTCTGAAACACCCGGCATTCGTCACACCATCCGGCGATTCCCTCCACCTCCGGGTGGGTAGGCGTGCCGATAATCACAGGAAGTCTGCCTTCCTCCCCGGCCCGGCTGACAATGCCGTGAATCCGCTTTACAAAGGGACAGGTGGCATCGATGACCTCCACGCCCTGTGCCTCCAGCCTGCGGTAGATATCCCGGGACACGCCGTGGGAACGGATAATCACCGTTTCCCCGGGGGCAGCCTCCTCAGGCGCTTCAATCACCCGGATTCCCAGGCATGCGAACTTCTCCACCACATGTCGGTTGTGAATGATGGGCCCCAGGGTCACCACCCGTTTTCCGGCCTGGGCCGCCTGCTCCACCAGCTCCACCGCCCGGCTTACCCCGAAGCAGAATCCGGCGCTCTGGGCAACCGTGACACTCATGGAGCCACCTTCTTCATGATGATTTCCCGGATGGCCTCCACCGCCTGCTCCAGATTCATGTCGGAGGTGTCCACCTTTATGGAATCCCTGGCCATTTTCAGCGGAGCGATCTCCCGGTGGGTGTCCTGGTAATCCCGCTGGCGGATTTCCTTGAGCACGGTGTCATAATTTGCCTTCTGCCCCTTAGCCAGCAGCTCGTCGGTGCGGCGTCTGGCACGGACCTCCGGGGAAGCGGTGAGGAAAATCTTCACCGTGGCCTTGGGCAGCACCACCGTGCCGATGTCCCGGCCGTCCATAATCACGTTGAACCGCTGGGCAACCTCCCGCTGCATATCCAGCAGCATTTCCCGGACCACGGCATGGGCGGAAATCAGACTAGCCTTCTGGGAAATGTCCTGGCTGCGGATATCCTCCGTCACATCCATACCGTTCATAATCATGTGCTGAACACCGTCTTCATCATATTCAATTCCCACGGTGAGCTCATCAATGTACCGGGTGACCCCATCCACATCCTTGGGGCTGACCCCCCACAGGTCCATAAAGTAGGCCACTGTCCGGTAGATGGCCCCGGTATCCACATAGCGGTAGCCCAGCTCCCGGGCAAGACGGCGGGCAATGGTGCTCTTTCCCGCTCCGGCGGGGCCGTCAATGGCAACGGAAATCATTTTCGCCATAGCGCTTTCCTCCTGTATCTACGAATTTCTCAGGCTGGCCAAAGCAGCGGCCTCCCGGGCCAAGACCTCTTCCGGGGTCAGCCCCAGCCGTTTTCCCGTTTCCTCCGGGCTCAGGGGAAGTCCCCCCTCCAGTCCGAAGCGAAGGGTCAGCAGCTTGCCGTCCTCTTCGCCCAGAACCGAAAGCAGCTCCTGAATTCTCTGGCGCATCTGGAACAGAGCCGTGTTTTCCACCGGCTGGTCTGCTTCCTCCCGGGTTTCCTCCGGCTGTGCCGCCCGGGCCGCCCGCTCCATTGCATTGGCGTCGGAAAGCATTTTCTTCACCGTTCGTGTGGTTTCCGGGCTCATATGCAGCTGCTCCGCAATCTCCTCCAGCGTTGGATTTCTCCCCAGCTCCCCCAGGAGCCGCTGATCCACCGCCCGGTAATCCTCCATAGCCTGCCGGATCTTCTGGCCCACGCCCGCGTCCCGGGCAGAAAGGGTCACTGCCTTGGCAAGATAGAACCGGATCAGCCGATCCCGCAGCGCCTCGTAATCCCCGCCGGAGTAGCACTGAACGGCTTCCCACAAGCCGATGCTGCCCTCCTGAATCAGATCCATCAGCAGCACCCCGAAGCCGGTGTACGTCCCCGCCAGCTGAATCACCCGGGCCAGTCCCAGGTTGGTCAGGGGCTCTCTGGCGCTGTCATCCCCGGCGGCACAGCGCTCCGCCAGCAGATGCTCGTCGCCGCAGACCGGCAGACCGGCAACCTCTTCCAGATACAGTCGCAAAGGGTCTCTCTCCTCCAGCTTTCCCGAAGATAACCCTGTTTTTACCAGCTCCGCCTCCCGGCGCAGCCGAAGGCCGGACTCCCCGGCAATGGCGGACCGGGGCAGATCCTCCACCGAAAGGTTCATGCACCCCTCTTCCAGACTCCGGAAGGCATCCTCCAGGGCATCTGCGCTTTCCCCTTCCAGCAGAGCCAGCATTTTTCCGGCATAAACCGTATCCCCCGCCTGCAGGGTACTTAAATATGCCTCCCAGGGGGTCTGCTCAAAGGAATACTCCAATTCCATCATTCCAAAAAGTCCTCCAATCCCACGTCGGCTCCCATTTTGTGGAGCTTGTCCATGGCCTGCATCTCAATCTGGCGAACCCGTTCCTTGGAAATACCCAGCATCTGGCCGATCTCCTCCAGGGAATGGATGTGGCCGTCCTCCATACCGAAATGGAGCCGCAGCACCCGCTGCTGGCGTTCATTGAGTGCAGAGAGCAGGGAGTCCATGGTGGACACCAGCTCCTGACGAACCAGCTCCTCCTGGGGCTGGGGGGCCTGGATGTCCTCCACCAGCATGCCCAGGGTGCCGTCCTCCCCGTCCCCGGTGGGCACGTCCAGCGAGCAGATTTCGGGAGTCAGCTGCAGCAGCTCCTCCACCTTCGCCTGAGGGATGCCGCTTTTCTGGGCAATCTGCTGGCTGGTGGGCTCCTCCCCGGTTTCCTGCCGGAGGGCGTTGCGGACCTGATTGACCTTGCGCATCCGCTCGGCGGTGTGCATGGGCACCCGGATCAGGCATCCGTGGTTCATCAGGCACCGGGTCACCCCCTGCCGGATCCATTTGGTGGCATAGGTAGAGAACCGGTAATCCAGAGTATAGTCAAATTTTCTGGCCGCCGCCAGCAGGCCGATGGAGCCCTCCTGGATCAGGTCCATCAGCGGCACACCCCGCCCGGCGTACTCTCTGGCGACGCTCACAACCAGCCGCAGGTTGGAATTCACCATCTGCCGGATGGCGTCCTCGTCCCCTTGGGCACAGCGCCGGGCCAGCTCCCGCTCTTCCTCAGCAGTCAGCAGCGGATATCTGCGGATTTCACTTAAAAACTGGCGGGCATCCTCTTCCCCGCTGCTGATGGGTGTCTGCTCCTCACGATCCAGTAATTCTGTCATGCTTTGATTCCTTTTCTTTCCTTCATCTTATCCCGCAGCAGCAGCAGGTCATCCTCGCTGCGGACATTGCCGGACTGATACTCCTGCTGCACCGTGCGCACACAGTCCATGAGCGCCTGTTCCGATACCGGGCCCTGCTGCCGCTGGAGAATGCCCGCCATATGGGACATTTCCTCCGGTGTCAGGTCCTCCAGCACGGAAAGGGACACCTCCAGGCCTTCCGCGTGCCGCCGCTCCAGCTGGCCGAACACCCGCCCCAGCAGCGGGCAGGAGAACATCTCCTCCCGCAGATTCGCGACACTGTCCAGCAGCGCCGGTTCCCGCAGGATCATGGCGAGAATCTCCTCCTCCGCCATGGCGGATTTTAGATTATCATAGCGGATGCTCCGCACCTTTGGCTGGAGATTTCTGGCCGGGGAGAGATCGATTTTCTCCTGCTTTTTCTTCTCCCGGGCCTGGAGCCGCTTGTATGCCTTGTTAATCTCAATTTTGATGGCATCGAAGCTTACGGAAGCCGCCTCCGCCGCCCGGGTACCGTAAATCTCCCGCTGGACCGCATTTCCAAGCCCCGCGATAAACTCCGAAGCCTCGGCAATGAAGCGCACCCGCTCCTCGTCCTGGCTCAGATCGTATTTTTTCAGGATGGCGTTCAACTGGTACTCGACGCGATTGGAGGATTCCTCCAGCAGCAGCTTAAACCGGTCGGCTCCGAACTTTTTTAAGTACTCATCCGGGTCCTTGGCATCCCGCATTTTCAGCACCTTCACCTGAAGGCCCGCCTTTTCCAGCATGGGGATGGCCCGTTGGGTGGCGTTCTGCCCCGCCTGGTCCCCATCGTAGATCAGCACCACCTGCTCGGTGTAGCGGCTGAGGAGGGTGGCGTGCTCCTCCGTCAGGGAGGTTCCCAGGGAGGCTACGGCACAGTCGAAGCCGTACTGGTGCAGCGCCACCGCGTCCATGTAACCCTCCACCAGGATCAGATAGCCCAGCTTGCTTTTCTTGGCAAGATTCAGGGCAAAGAGGTTTTTCCGCTTGTTGAAAATGATGGTTTCCGGAGAATTTAAGTATTTGGGCGTGGAATCGTCCATCACCCGTCCGCCGAAGCCGATAACATTTCCCCGGACATCGATAATGGGGAACATCAGCCGGTTTCGGAACCGGTCATAAATTCTGCCGTTCTTCGGGGAAACGGACACCAGACCGCTTTCCTTCAGCTCCTCCTCGGTATAGCCCTTGGCCAGCATGGCCTTTGTCAGAGCGTCCCAGGAATCGGGGGCAAAGCCGATTCCGAATTTCGTCAGGGTGGACTTGGGCATGCCCCGCTTCTTCGCGTACTCCAGACCGGCGTGCCCCTGGGGGGCGTAGAGCTGGGCATTGAAGAACCGGGCCGCCTCCTTGCTCAGGGCCCACAGACGCTCCTGCTGGCGGTAACGGCTCTGGTACTGCTCGTCATCGGGCACCTCCATGCCCGCCCGTCTGGCCAGGGCCCGGACGGCGTCGGGGTAGCTCAGGCCCTCAATCTCCATCTGAAAATTGATCACCCCACCGCCCTTGTGGCAGCCGAAGCAGTAGAAAATGCCCTTATCCGGGGACACGGAAAAGGAGGCGGTTTTCTCCCCATGGAAGGGGCACAGCCCGAACAGGTTGGAGCCCGAGCGCTTCAGAGTGACATACTGGCCCACCACGTCTTCAATTGGATTGCGAGCCGTCAGCTCATCGATAAACGCGGGAGGAAACGCCATCCCCTGCACCCCCTAATCAGCTAAATTGTTGTTTACAGCACTAAAAAAGAAGTTGTCATTGCGAACCAGTCCGCAGACTGGTGTGGCAATCCCCAAACTTTTCCGGGCACTTTTCGGTACATTTTCCCCCTATCTGGGGGATTGCCACGCCAGTGTGCGCACTGGCTCGCAATGACAGGAAACTTGAAGGCGAAGCCGCTAAACAACAATATCCGTCCATATCCTGCAGTCTCAGGAATACTACTGCTTCGCAATCCGCTCCCCCGGTTCCGGGACGTTGGATTTGTTCAAAAAGAAAGCCGTCACGAATTCCGCCACCATCAGCACCGGCAGCAGCACATTGGGCACCACCACCGTCTCTCCCCGAAGGATCACCGGCACCACTGCTGCGGTAGCCGCGGCAAAGGCCGTCCATTTCACGGCGGTGACGCAGCCTGTCTTCTTCAGAGCCACCGCCGCCACCGCAAGGACGGTGGTCACAATGCACAAGATCGCAGCCAGGGGCAGCACCATCTGAACCGCGAGACCGGGAATCAAAGAAAAGTAGGAGTAATACCGGATGCTTCCAGCGTTGCTGTCAAACACCATCACACTGTCCACCATTGTCGCCAGCCCCACCGCCATCACAGGCAGTACAATGAGCAGGAGCTTTAGAATTTTTTGTTTGTTCATAGCCACCCTCCCAAGACCTTTCATTATAGCACACTATCCCCGAACATTCCAGCCCGAGGGAATAAAAATCTCCGTATATTTGTCCACTGCATACTTATCCGTCATGCCCGCGATGTAGTCGCACACCGTCCGGCCCAGGCCGTCGAAGCTGAGCTGGGGCTGGAAATCCTCCGGCAGCGCCTCCGGGTGCTCGATGTAGTATGCGTATAACCGCTGGAGCATGGCCCGCGCCTTGCTCTCCTCCCCCTTGGCAATCGGATTTCGGTAAACCCGTTCGAACATGAAGCCCCGCAGGTCCCGCAGAGCCTTGTCCACCTCAGGGGTCATGCAGATGCTCCCCGCTTCCCGGGAGGTGCGGATCATGTCGCAGACCAAGGTGTTGATCCGCTGACTGTGGTTGATGCCCAGCAAACCCGATATGCTTTTGGGGATGTCCTCGTTGGTCAGAATGCCGGCCCGGATGGCATCGTCGATATCGTGGTTCACATAGGCAATCTGATCCGATCGGCGGACTATCTGGCCCTCCAGGGTTTCCGGCACGCTGGGCCCCGTATGGCCCAGAATTCCCATCCGCACCTCATAGCTCAGGTTCAGCCCCTGGCCGTTCTTCTCCAGGATATCCACCACCCGCAGACTTTGCTCATTGTGGCGAAAGGGCTGGCCCCAGCATTCGCTCAGGGCTGTTTCCCCGGCGTGGCCGAAAGGAGTGTGCCCCAGATCATGCCCCATGGCAATGGCCTCGGCCAGGTCCTCGTTGAGTCCCAGGGCACGGGTGATGGTTCCCGCGATCCGGGACACCTCCAGCGTATGGGTCATCCGGGTGCGGTAGTGATCCCCCTCCGGCCGCAGGAACACCTGGGTCTTGTGCATCAGCCGCCGGAAGGCCTTGGAGTGGACGATCCGGTCAATGTCCCGCTGGTAGCAGGTGCGCACATCCTCCTCCCGGGGCTCCTCAAACCGGGGCCGTCCGCGGGACTGATCGGCAAACGCCGCCAGAGGACTCAGCCTGTCGTGCTCCGCCCGTTCCAGTTCCTCCCGTACCGTCATCGGAATCCCCCCTTACCCGAAATCACATGATTGCATACCGCACTTTTCAGCAAGCAGACAAATTGTTGTTTAGCGTAACAAAATATGCTGTCATTGCGAGCCAGTGCTCACACTGGCGTGGCAATCCCCCAAGGTTTTAGGGCCGTTTTCGTTCCGTTTCCCCATTTTACCGGGGGATTGCCACACCAGGCTGCGGCCTGGTTCGCAATGACAGGAAATTTGAAACGTGTAGTGTAAACATCAATTTACCTCACTGCTGAGTAAGCCGGAAGGCACAATCTCTTTCACACAGCCGTCAATGGGAACGCCCGGTATTCCTTCCCGGTTTCCATTCCCTCCACACTTCCCGCCGTAAGGTCCGTCAGGGCGTCCAGAAACGGCTGGGCCTGATTTTCCGGGAACAGCAGCTCCAGCTCTACCTCCGCGCCGAAGTCCGTTTTCCGGACAATGCCGCCGAAGGCGGCCACCTCCAGCTTCACCCGCTCATAGTAAGTGTAGGGACAGGGCACATACAGCGCCGTCCACACCCGCTTCATGGATTTTCCCGCCGCGTCCACGGCGATTTTCGCACCCTTGGTGTAGGCCCTCACCAGTCCCCCGGCCCCCAGCAGAATCCCGCCGAAATACCTAGTCACCACGCAGACCACGTTGTAGAGGCCCTCCCGCTGCAGCACCTGAAGCATGGGCATCCCGGCAGTGCCCCCCGGCTCCCCGTCATCGGAGAACCGGACGGCGCCGTCCCGAATGATATAGGCCCAGCAGTTGTGGGTGGCGTCGTAGTGCTGCTTCTTCATCTGCTGAATCCGCAGCAGCGCTTCCTCCTCGGAGTCAGCGGGCCAGATTCTTCCGATGAAGCGGGACTTTTTTTCAATAAATTCATCCTCGCCGAATCCGGAGGGCACCAGATATTCGTCCAAGGGTCAGCACTCCTTAATAATATATTCCCGAAGGCGTCCAAAGAGGATGTCATCCAGAACCGCTTCCACCTCGATCCCCTCGGGGCCATACTCCACGTTCCTGACCTGAGCCCCGTCGTGGAGGGTTTCCACCATACCGCCCATGGAATAGGGCAGCCGCACAACCACATGATGCCGTGCGGCATCCAGAGCCTTCTCAATGGCTCTCAGGAGGCCATCCATATTGTAGCCCCGCTTGGCGGAGATGGGAATCACGTCCTTACTCACCGGAATATCCTCGGAATAAACAAGATCCGCCTTGTTGTAGCATTTCAGCACCGGAACGCCGGGCTTCGCCAGCTGGGCAATGAGCTTTTCCACCACGGCGATATGCTTCTCCAGATGGGGATCGGAGGCATCAATCACGTGCAGCAGTAAATCCGCGTATTCCAATTCCTCCAGGGTAGCCCGGAAGGCGTTCACCAGATGGTGGGGCAGCTTGGAGATGAATCCCACCGTATCGGACAAAATCACATCCAGATTGTCGGAAACGGTAAGCTGCCGGGAGGTAGTGTCCAGGGTGTCAAAAAGCCGGTTGTTGGCGGGAATCCCGGCCCCGGTCAGCTGATTGAGCAGGGTGGATTTGCCCGCGTTGGTGTAGCCCACGATGGCAACCACAGGAACGGAATTTTTCATTCTCCGCTCCCGCTGGACGCCCCGGACCTTGCGCACCTGCTCCAGCTCCTCTTCTAAGCGGTTGATCCGCTCCCGGATGTGGCGGCGGTCCGTTTCCAGCTTGGTTTCGCCGGGGCCCCGGGTACCGATGCCGCCGCCCTGGCGGGACAGGCTCCTGCCCATACCGGAGAGCCTGGGCAGCAGATATTGGTACTGGGCCAGCTCCACCTGAAGGCGGCCCTCCTTGGTTTTTGCCCGCTGGGCAAAAATATCCAGAATCAGGGCGCTGCGGTCCAGCACCGTCACGCCAATAATCTCCTCCAGGGCCCGGATATTCCCCGGGGAAAGCTCGTTGTCAAAAATCACCATGGTGGATTCCGTGGCCTCCACCAGCATCTTTACCTCCAGGGCCTTCCCCTCACCGATAAAGCTGTGGGGATCCGGGGCATGGCGGTTCTGCAGAACCTTGCCGGTGCAGAAGCCCCCGGCGGTTTCCAGCAGGTCGCCCAGCTCCTCCAGGCTCTCCTCTGTAGCGGTCTGCTCCTCCGTAAAGCAGTCCGCGTTGAGCCCCACCAGCACGGCGCGCTCCTGGACATTCCTGTCAAAATTCTCTTCCATAGTTCCTCCTGTGACCTGTTTTTTATAGTATATCATATTGTACCGAAGCAGGACAAGATATTTCACAAAAATATAATAATTGCATATCGCCCAGCAGCTTCCAGCGTAAAATGTTGTTTAGCGGCTTCGCCACAAGTTTTCTGTCATTGCGAACCAGCGCGCACGCTGGTGTGGCAATCCCCCGGTTGAAAGGAACCAGGTAACGATTACCTCCAAAAATCGCAGCGGCTCCCACTCTTCCGGGCACTTTTCGGTACGTTTTCCCTCTAACCGAGGGATTGCCACGCCAGTGTGCGCACTGGCTCGCAATGACAGGAAACTTGAAGGTGAAGCCGATAAATAACAATTTTCCTTCTCTCTGACCTTCCCCAAAAACAGAAAAAATCCGCACCACGGAACCCCGTGATGCGGATAGGTGTGTGATGCTTACTTCAGGCCGAAGCGCTTGTTGAAGCGGTCAACCCGTCCACCGGTGTCAACCAGCTTCTGCTTGCCGGTATAGAAAGGGTGGCACTTGGAGCAGATCTCAACACGAATGTCCTTCTTGGTAGAACCGGTCGTAAAGACATTGCCGCAGGCACAGCGGATGGTGGTCTGTTCGTACTTGGGATGGATACCTTCCTTCATTTTGTTCACCTCTTTCTTATCAGGTAAAGGGCACAATTGCCCTCAGCAATCTTCAATCGCCCGGATATTGTACCACACAGGTGCGAAGAATGCAAGCATTATTTTCACTTTTTTTCAAAAATATCGCCGAATTCGGTCTGATGCTCAGAACGCCCAGTTGCCGCTGCGGAACACGGGAACCACGCGGCCGTCCGCGCAGATGGCGTCGATGTTCATGCTGTCGCATCCGATCATGAAATCCTCGTGGATCATGGAGTCGTTGATGCCCAGCGCGCGGCAGTCCTCCAGGGTCTTATTGTGGTGATCCCGGATGGTGTCGGCGAAGCCCATACCCAGCGCCAGATGGCAGGCGGCATTCTCGTCAAACAGGGTGTTGTAGAACAGGATGCCGCTCTCGGCAATGGGGCTGGCCTGAGGAACCAGCGCGCACTCGCCCAGGCAGGCCGCGCCCTCGTCCATGGCGATCATAGTTTTCAGCAGCTCCTCCCCCTTGGCGGCCTTGACCTCCACGGCACGGCCACCTTCGAAGCGGATGGAGAAGTCCTCAATCAGCTGTCCCTGATAGCTCAGGGGCTTGGTAGCATAGACAATGCCCTCGGCCTGGCCCTTCATGGGGGAGATGAAGCACTCCTCCGTTGGGATGTTGGGATTGAAGAAGATTCCCCTCCGGGAGACCTCCCCGCCGCCGCAGAACTGGGCCTCGGGGATCATGCCCACGGTGAAATCCGTACCGTTGTCCGCGGTGTAATGAAGCTTCTGAATTCCCAGGCCGTTCAGGTAATCGCACCGCGCGGCCAGATCCGCGTTGTGCTTTTCCCAGGCAGCCACGGGATCCTCATCCACCCGGGAGGCGGCGAGGATGGCCTCCCACAGCTTCTCCACGGCGGCAGAGGCACGCATACCTGGGAATACCTTCTTGGCCCAGGCCACGCCGGGGACCGCTGCGATGCACCACTGCTGGGCGCCCTCCCGGCGATCCAGGTAGGGCTTCAGGATGGGATAGCGAAGCTGGCGGGATTTGGCCACCTTCTCCATGTTCATCCCCTTCAGGCCGTCGGGATCCTCGGAAACCAAGTGAATCCTGGCGGGCATGGCCTGGCAGAAATGCTCCTGCCGCTCCAGCTGCCATTTTTCAACCTTGCCCATGGTCTTGACGCTCTGGTGGCGCACATGGATCTTCTCCAGCGGCGCGTAGTTCCACTCCACAATGACCTTGGAAGCCTTGGCCTTGTAGGCCTCCTCCACCACCATCTGAACGAATTCCGGCTGGTCCAGGTCGGCATAGACCAGCACCTCCTGGCCCTTCTGCACATTGATTCCGGCGCGCACAATGAGCCTGGCATAGGCTCTGAGGGTTGCTTTCTTCATAGCTTCAATTCCTTTCGTTTGGGAAGATTTCCCATATAGTAGCAGTTTTTTCCGAAAAGGTCAATCCTTCTTGCATTCTTTCCGGGATTCCACTATAATATAACCTAATCTTCCTATTGCCGTAACGCAGATAAATTGTTGTTTACAAGTATGCGCCTCAAGTTTTCTGTCATTGCGAACCAGCGCGCACGCTGGTGTGGCAATCCCCCGGTTAGAGGGGAAATGTACCGAAAAAATCCCAGAAAAGTGAGTCCGTCTACGATTTTTGGTGGTAATCGTCACCTGGTTCCTTTCAACCGGGGGATTGCCACACC
>JBJEYY010000128.1:0-11509 GCA_051887095.1 Faecousia sp.
AACAGCCCGTTCACGAAGACGAAAACGGGGTTTGTATTCGGAAAGCTTTGGTGGACTTGAAGGGATTCGAACCCTCGACCCCCACAATGCGAATGTGGTGCGCTCCCAGCTGCGCTACAAGCCCGTCTCTTTGGGGTGCCAAGCAATTATAACCCCCCAAAGCGGATTTGTCAAGAAAATACTAGAAAAAACCTTTACCGGCGGATGGAATATTCCACCTCGGTGTCGGCGGGAAGGTCCAGAAGCTCCGGATGGGCAAGCAGCTGCTTGACCAGGGCCACGGTGCCGGAATAGTAATAGCCGTCGGCAATGCGCTCGTCCAGAGTGATGCCCAGAGGAATCACCTCGTAGAGGTCGGAGGAGCCGTCCTTGAAATACTCCTTTTTCATATACTTCTTGCCCAGGACGATGAAGCAGGAGTTGGTGCCCCAGTTCACCAGGTGGTGATAGCCGCCCTCCAGGCCGATGGAGCCCAGGTTGCTCAGGAAAATGGAGGCGTGGTTGGGGTCGGTGCCGATGAGAAACTCCGGCGCCCAGCCGTGCTTATCCAGCCAAAGGGTGGTGCTGATGATCAGGTTGATGAGCCACTGGGGGAGCTTGGTGATGATGTCCATGGCACCGGTGGAGGTGTCCTTGATGTCGCTGCGGCGGTTATCATGGATGACGGACATGATTTTCGCGTGATAAGAATCCATGGTTTCCTTATCATCGATGGAAAGAAACGCAAGCCCCTCCTCAGACTTGTCGGAAAACTGCTTCTTGACCACAAAGGCAAGGGTCAGATCCCGGTGCTGGTAGATGCGCTTGTTGCAGATGAACCGGTTCATCCGGGGGCGCAGAATGAATGCTTTGGCAATGGCGGCGCTGATGACGTGGAAATAGGTATACTTGTCCTCCGTTCGGCCCTGGTTCTTCTGAGCCAGGTAAGCATCCAGGGGGCGAAGATCCACCTCCACATTGATGTGGGCCTCGTTGTCCGCCCGATTGGGCATGATGCCGGGCATGATTCGGTTCATGGCGGGAAGATCCTTCAGCCAGATTCCGTCCTTCCGGTCCCCCCATTTTCTTTTTGCTCTCTCCATTTCGTAACCTCCGTGATGGTTATGTCTGAATTCCCGCCAATTATACAGAAAATTCGGAGAAAATGCAATTCTTTTTTTATCCGTAATTTAATTATCGGATGAAGGAGTTTGGCTGGGAAAATATCCAAACTCCACGGGTGGCGGACGGTGCTGTGAAGGAAAACTGTTGTTTGTCAAATATTCGCTGTCATTGCGAGCCAGTGCTCACACTGGCGTGGCAATCCCCCGGTTGAATGGAACCGGGTAACGATTACCACCAAAAATCGCAGTAATCCTCTTTTTCTGGGAACGTTTCGATACATTTCCCTTCTAACCGGGGGATTGCCACACCAGTGTGCGCACTGGTTCGCAATGACAGCATTTTCATGGCAATGACAGGAAATTTGTAACGCGCACTTACAAACAACAATTTTGCTTTCCTCGGATCTGAAGGGGATGGGAGTTGAGGGTGGTCGGAGTATGGGGGAAGGAGGTTTTGACAGGATCCTTGGGTGGAATATGCTACTATGGGCCGCGGGAGGGAATGCAAATGAAAGGTGTCATTCGGGATGTTCTGATTGCGCTGATTTTGGGAACGGTCACGCCGTCCGCGGTGATGAATGTGGGGAAGGTTCTGGCGGAGCGCTGTAAGGAGGGGGGTTCTGAACCTGAAACACAGCAGACGGTTTCCGTGGAGCCGGAGACCTCCGCGCCCACAGAGGGGAGCGGATTGCAGATGCTTCTGCGTCAGGAGGATGGTCAGGTGGTAACCATGGATATGGACGATTATCTTCTGGGGGCGGTTCTTGCGGAGATGCCTGCGGACTTTGAGGGCGAGGCGCTGAAGGCCCAGGCGGTTGCGGCCAGGACCTTTGCGCGAAGAGCTTTTGTCACCGGCGGAAAACATGGGGACGGGGCTGTGTGCACAAATTACGCCTGCTGTCAGGCGTACATTGCACCGGAGGATTATCTGGAAAAGGGAGGCACCCAGGAGGATGTGGCTTGGGTGCGGTCCTGTGTGGAGGCAACCTCGGGTCTGGTGCTGACCTATGAGGGGGCACTGATTGAAGCAACCTATTTCTCCTGCTCCGGCGGGCGTACGGAGGATGCGGTGGCGGTCTGGGGGACGGAGTATCCCTATCTGCAGGCGGTGGACAGCCCCGGTGAGGAAAATGCCGCCCATTACAGGGATACTGTCTGGTTTATGCCGGAGTTTTTTGCGGGCCTTCTGGGGCTGGAGCTGCCCGGAAATCCGGAGGAATGGTTTGGGGAAACCGTATATACCGATGGAGGCGGTGTGGACACCATGACCATAGGGGATACCCTGTTCCGGGGAACGGAGCTTCGGACCCGTCTGGGCCTTCGTTCCACGGCCTTCCGGGTGGATGTGGTCAATGGGGAAATCCGGATCACCACCCAAGGCTTCGGGCACCGGGTGGGAATGAGCCAGTACGGGGCGGATGCCATGGCGGCGACAGGGGCGGATTTTACGCAGATTCTTCAGTATTACTATCCCGGAACCGACCTGGAACGGGTGGAGGAGTAGAAAAGGATTGCACTTTGCATGAAACTGTGATATAATAACGCACACTTTTTATAGAAATATCCAAAGGAGGTGCAGCAATGTACTTGAATATTGATGGAAAAGCGCTGCCGGTTCAGCCGGGAGAATCCCTGCGGGATATGGTTCAAAAGGCGGGAATGGAGGACACCCGGCTGTCCTGCCGTCCTCTGGCGGCAAAAATCGCCGGTGAGGTTTTTACACTGAACTACGTCCCTCTGCGGCAGAAGGACTGCGACGCGGACAGACCCTCGATCCGCCGGGCCATGGCGGCCTCCGGCGGGGAGGTTCGGCTGCTGCGCTATTCGGACCCCACCGGAAAAGAGGTCTACATCCGCACGGCCCATTTTATGATTTTTCTGGCTCTGCGGCAGCTCTGGCCCGAGGCCACAGCAAAAATGACCTGCACCCTGGGGGAGAGCGTGTTTATCCAGGTGAAGGACGCGAAGGAATTCTCCTGTGACGCGTTGAAACGCAGAATGCAGGCGCTTGTGGAAGAGGATTTTCCGCTGATTCGCAGAAGGGTACCCCTGGAGCAGGCCGTTGCCCGGTTCCGAAGCGAGGGACAGGAGGACAAGGCCAGACTGCTGGCCTGGCGGACGGTGGATTACTTTGACGAGTACGTTCACGGAGATTTCGCCGATTATTTCTACGGGGAAATGCTGCCCTCCAGCGGCTATTTGACCGTATGGGACATTCTGCCCGCCGACGGCGGGGTGGTGCTGGTATATCCGGACAGCGCTGACCCGGACCGCTGTGCGGCATTGACCGCAATGCCCAATTTCTTCAGCGTGTTCTCCGAGGGGGAACGGTGGTGCCAGCTGATGGAGTGCGAAACCGTGGCGGATCTGAACGATCTGACCCTTTCCGGCGGCATCCGGGAGCTGATCCGGGTGAACGAGGCTTTGCATGAGAAGCGATTCTCCCAGGTGGCGGATATGATCTGCCAGCGGGGAGCCCGTGCCGTGATGCTGGCAGGGCCCAGCTCTTCGGGAAAGACCACCTCTGCCAACCGGCTGGCTACCCAGCTCCGGGTTCACGGGAAAAAGCCGGTGCTGATGAGCCTGGACGACTACTACATAGACCGGGATAAGATTGCCCCCGGGCCTGACGGAAAGCTGGACTTGGAGCACATCAACACCATCGATACGGAGCTGTTCCGGGAGGATATGGAAAAGCTTCTCAAAGGGGAAACGGTGGAGCTGCCCCGGTTCAACTTCGTCACCGGAAAGCGGGAGTGGACCGGGACACTGCTGAAGCTGGGCGGGGATTCCGTTGTGATTGTGGAGGGCCTCCACGGTCTGAACCCCGCTATGCTGCCGGAGCATGTGGACCGCAATCTGGTGTTCCGGCTCTATGTCAGCCCCCTGCTGCCGCTGAACCTGGACAATCACAACCGGATTCCCACAAGCCTGCTGCGGCTGCTGCGCAGAATCGTCCGGGATTACGAAACCCGGGGCTCCTCGGTTCAGAGAACGCTGTCCATGTGGGATTCCGTTCAGCGGGGGGAGAGAAGGTGGATTTTCCCGTATCAGGAGAACGCCGATGTGATTTTCAACAGCTCCACCCTCTATGAGCTGGCGGTGCTGAAAAAACACATCTTCCCCCTGCTTACCGCTGTGGAGCCGGAGGACGAATGCTATGACCAGGTCCGCGCCATCGTGAAGATTCTGAACTTTATCCGGGAGGCGGATGTGGATGACGAAATCCCCCCCACCAGCCTGGTGCGGGAGTTCATCGGAGGAAACAGCTTCTACCGCTGAGGAAGCTGCGCACCTTGTGTGGGGAGGAATGTAATTGAAAAACGATATTGGCATCCGGGAAACGGCGCCCTTCTCCGTGGAGATTTTGCGTGATCCGGAGGACCGGCAGTTTCTGACGCTGGAAAACAATTTCCTGGCGGAGATTGGGGAGGAAGCACTGACCGAGAAGAAGCAGGAACGGCTCACACAGGCGATCCGGGATGGCAGAATTGTCTTCTTCATGGCAAAGCAAGGCTGCCGCTGGGTGGGAATGTGCAGTGTCAGCCGGTGCTTTTCAACTTTTACCTGTACGGACACCGGAGTATTTGACGATTTCTACATTGAGCCGGTATTCCGCGGGAAGGGAATTGCCCGGCTGCTGACCCGGGCGGCGTTTGACTGGTGCGAAACCAACGGATTTGGAAGCGTCAGCGTTTGCTGCGCGCCCTGTGACGAGCCGATGTATCAGGCTCTGGGCTTTGACACGTCTCTTGGAAAATCCTTCGTGAAACTGATATGAAAGAATCCCCGGCTGCGCATTGGCACGGCCGGGGAATTTCCGTTTAGCGTGTTTCAGCGGATGACGCTGGGGCAGGGATAGCCCAGAAGAAGAGATACAATTGTGCACAGAACGATACAGGCAAAGCCCGTGACCATCCACAGACTGCGTCTGCGGGTCAGCTCTCCGGTAAGCAGCAGCCAAGCCAGGGATAAAAGGGAACCGGCAATGGCAATAATGGCGGTAATCACCTTCAACGCCGTGAGGTCCAGACGCGCGAAGATCAGAAAAGCGACAAAAACGACAGCATCGCCCAGAATGATCTTGGTCATCAGACTTTCGAATTCACGATAACGGTTTCGTTTTGCCATAGCGGATCCCTCCAAAAACTTCTTTAGGGATATGATAGCACATTGTGTCAAAAAATGCAATCTTTTTGGTGGGAAAGAGCAAATTTTTCCGAGATACTTGCGTGAGGGAAAAAAGGATGGTATAATGGCCCAAAAATATGTTTTGATTGGGAAGGCTGAGAACCGATATGGGACAACCGCAATACCGGCTTGAGGGAATCGTCCATACCCGAAGCGAGGAGATGGAGGATTTTGAAGGCCCCCTGGACGTGATCTTCCTGCTGCTGAGCAAGAACAAAATCGAGATTCAGGACGTGTCCATCACGGCCATTCTGGAACAGTATCTTGCTTATCTGGAGGAAATGAAGCGGCTGGATATGGAGATTGCCAGCGAGTTTATTACCATGGCCTCCCATCTGATGCTGATTAAGACAAAAATGCTGCTGTCCGCCGCGGAGCAGGCGGAGGCGGAGAGTGAATTGGATCTTCTGCGGCAGTCCCTGGTGGAGCGGCGCCGGAAGGAAGCCATGGAGCAGATCCGCTCCGCGGTTTCGATTCTGGAGCCGAGAAATGAGATTGGCCGCTGCATTTTTACCAAGGAGCCGGAACCGCTTCGCAGGGAGCAGGGCTACCGCTACCAGCACACGACGGCGGATATGCTGCGGGCGTTGGATCTGATCGCGGAGCGTTCCCAGCGGCAGCTGCCGCCGCCCACGGTGAACTTCCGGGGAATTGTGGGAAAGGAACCCTACCCGGTCACGAAAAAAGCCGGAGAGGTGCTGCGGCAGCTGGTGCTCAGAGGGGTGGAAAAACTTAAAAATCTCTTCCGGGGCAATCAAAGCCGCTCCGAGATTGTGGCGACCTTCCTCGCCATTCTGGAGCTGTGCAAAACCAACTCCGTAGCCCTGGAGGAGGATACCTCCGGCGAGAATCCCAACGTCCGGCTGCTGGACGGACGGCCTGAAGACAAGGAGTGACGCAATGGAATTGGATGAATTGCAGCGTGCTATAGAGGCCATCCTGTTCGCCGCGGGAGAGCGGGTGGAGCTATCCCGGCTGGCTATGGCCCTGGAAACCGATGAGGCGGAGGTTGCCGCCGCGGCGGATGCTTTGGCGGACCAGCTGTCCTTCGGCAGGCGGGGAGTACGGATTCTGAAGCTGGAGAAGGGCTACCAGATGGTGTCCTCCGGGGAGATGGCGGATTACGTGACCAAGGCTTTGGAAACCAGAAAGCCTCCGAAGCTTTCGTCCTCTCAGCTGGAAACGCTGACCATCATCGCTTACTATCAGCCTGCCACCAAAGCTATGGTGGAACAGATTCGGGGCGTGGACAGCGCCTATTCCGTGGCGGCGCTGCTTAACAAGAAGCTGATTGAGGAGGCGGGACGGCTGAACGTTCCGGGCCGTCCCATCCAGTACAGAACCACCCCGGATTTTCTGCGTACCTTCGGGCTGTCCACCCTGGAGGAGCTTCCGCCCATTGAGAAAATCTCCTTCGGCGAGCCGGTGGAACCGGAGCAGACGCCTGCCGGGGAGGAAGCGTAATGGGCTGGCTGATCGGGCTGGGAATTGTGGTTTTACTGGCGGTGCTTCCGCTTGGGGTTCGGATTTGCTATGATTGTGACGGCATTGCGGTAACGGTGCTGGCAGGTCCGGTCCGGATCCTGGTATTTCCCAGACCCAAAAAGGAAAAGAAGAAAAAAGAAAAGCCGAAGCCGGAGAAAAAGAAAACAGCTCCTTCTGAGAAGGAGCCTCCCAAGAAAGAAAAGGCCGGAGGCTCGCTGACGGATTTTCTTCCCCTGGTCAAGCTGGCTCTGGAGCTGCTGAACGACTTCCGGAGAAAGCTTCGGGTGGACAATCTGCGGCTGAAGCTGGTACTGGCCGGGGATGATCCCTGCGACCTGGCGGTAAATTACGGCAGGGCATGGGCGGCGCTGGGGAATCTGCTTCCCAGACTGGAGCGGGTGCTGGTGATCCGGAAACGGGATCTGAATGTGGAGTGCGACTTCACAGCGGATTCCACAGTTGTGACTGCCGGGCTGGACATCACCATTACCCTTGGAAGGCTGCTGGCCCTGGCTGTGGTATATGGCCTTCGGGGCTTGAAGGAATTTTTATCCATTTCGAAGAAAAGAAAAGGCGGTGCTGTGAAATGAGCGAGAAACTTCCCAATATGCTGGAAAATACCATTCAGAAAATTCGTGAGATGGTGGATGTGAACTCCGTCATCGGTCAGCCGATCTCCACACCTGATGGGGTGACCATTATCCCGGTTTCCAAGGTGAGCGTGGGCTTCGGCGGCGGCGGTTCCGATTTTGTCAACAAAGCCGGTGGAGAGAATCCCTTCGGCGGCGGCGTGGGCGGCGGCGTGAAGGTAACCCCCATCTGCTTCCTGATCGTAAAGGACGGCAATGTGCGGATGATGCCCGTGGCAGAGCCTGCCAATACCACGGCGGACCGGATTGTGGAAATGATTCCCGATACCCTGGACAAGATTTCCGCCTTTGTGGATTCCAAGACACAGAAAAAGGAATAAAGGCTTCCGCTCAGGGCATCCTATCCCCGGGTGAGAAAGATGAAACGATTCTTCGCCGGAACGGCGGCTGCTCTGCTGGCCGCCGTTCTGATTTTGCCCGGGGAAGCTTACGCGGTCAGCGCCGAAAAGGCGTATTCCCTGGATGCCGTCAGCGGCAGGGTGCTGTTTGACAAAAACGCCGACAGCCGGAGTCTGATTGCCAGTACCACCAAGATCATGACCGCCCTTGTGATCTGCGAACAGTGCAATGTGCTGGACAGGATGCGTATTCCCAGGGAGGCAGTGGGGATCGAAGGCTCCTCCATGTACCTGCAGGAGGGAGAGGTGCTGACAATTCAGGAGCTGCTGTACGGGCTGATGCTGTCCTCGGGCAACGATGCTGCCGTAGCTCTGGCCATCTACTGCGGGGGCACGGTGGAGGGCTTTGTGGAGCTGATGAACGACAAGGCACGGCTTCTGGGGCTGCGCAATACCCATTTTGAAAACCCCAACGGACTGGACAGCCCCGGCCATTATTCCAGCGCCCGGGACCTGGCGGTGCTGGCGGCCTATGCCATGGAAAATCCCATCTTTGCCAAGACCGTATCCGCGAAGACCGTGACAGCGGGACAGCGGTATCTGCGCAACCACAATAAGCTTTTGTGGATGGTGGACGGGGCGGACGGGGTGAAAACCGGCTTTACCAAAGCGGCGGGCAGGGCTCTGGTTTCCAGTGCCACCCGGGACGGGCGGAGGATTATCGCCGTCACCCTGAATGACCCCAACGACTGGCAGGAGCACAAGGCTCTGCTGGAAGAGGGATTTTCCCGGTTCCATGTTCAGCGCATTGTCACCGCCGGGGACCTGGTGGGCACGGTGGAGGTGGCCGGCGGCGAAGGAGCCCGGGTGGAGATCCTGGCAGCGGAGCATTTTGTCTACGCCCTGGCCCCGGAGGAGAATCCGCAGGTGGTGCTGCCCGGGCCGGGATTTGTGTACGCCCCTGTGGCGGAGGGCGCCGGCGCGGGATTTGCCTATGTGCTGATTCAGGGGAAGGCTGTGGGAAAATTTCCCGTGGTGTACGGACAGACCGTGGAGCAGGAGCGGGAGGAGCCGAAGAGCTTCTGGGAGAAACTGTTTGGGAGGAAGGCCCATGAAGGAACGATTGCAGAAAATACTGTCCGCCAGGGGGGTGGCCTCCCGGCGGAGCAGTGAGGAATTGATTCGCCGGGGGAGGGTTTCGGTGAACGGGATCCCGGCAGTCCTGGGGGACTGCGCGGACCCGGAGCTGGATGAAATCCTGCTGGACGGAAAGCCCCTTCCCCGGCAGCAGGAGTATGTCTATATCATGCTGAACAAGCCGAGAGGGTATGTGACGACCCTGTCCGATGAGAAGGGCCGCCCCAATGCGGCCCGGCTTGTGGCGGACTGCGGCCGGCGGGTGTATCCCGTGGGACGGCTGGATATGGATTCGGAGGGCCTGCTCCTGTTTACCAATGATGGGGATTTCGCGAACCGCATGATGCACCCCCGGGGGGAGATTGACAAAACCTACGAGGTCTGGGTGACCGGATACGCTCCCGGGGCGGAGCTGCGGCTGGAGAAGCCCATTACCCTGGATGGGTATACCATTCGAAAGCCCAGCGTCAAGCTGCTTAGTGCCTGCGGAGAGAAGGCAAAGCTTCAGGTGACTATCCATGAGGGAAGAAATCGCCAGGTGCGCCGGATGTGCGACGCCGCCGGGATGCAGGTCACCCGCCTGCGCAGGATCCGGGAGGGGACGCTCTGCCTGGGGAATCTGGAAAGCGGGAAATGGCGGTATCTGACGAAAGAGGAGAGGGACGCGCTGTAATGGGTACATATTGGGGTTTTTGGAGAAAAGGATGATAAATTGTTGTTTACAATACACGTTTCAAATTTACTGTCATTGCGAACCAGTCCGAAGACTGGTGTGGCAATCCCCCGGTAAAATGGGGAAACGGAACGAAAACGGCCCTAAAACCTTGGGGGATTGCCACACCAGTGTGCGCACTGGTTCGCAATGACAGCATTTTCTGGCACGCAATGACAGCTTCTTTTTTGTGCTGTAAACAACAATTTACCAGACTTCCGGGATATACGGTTACGCGTGTGACCGCGTTTTATTCCCCGATCCGCTTCATGCATTGGACTGAAACCAACGCTTGCATTCTGTCTTAAAATAGAATATACTGAGAGAAAACTATTCTGACAGGAGAGGACATACATGGAATACCGCATAGAACACGACTCCATGGGACAAATGAAGGTTCCATCTGACCGGTATTGGGGCGCCCAGACCCAGCGCAGCCTGGAGAATTTCCGGATCAGCACCGAGAAAATCCCCATGGAAGTCATTCGTGCCTTTGGGTACCTGAAAAAGGCAGCCGCCCTGGTAAACTACGACCTGGGAAAGCTGGACAAATCCCGCACCGATGCGATATGCGCCGTCTGTGATGAAATCCTCTCCGGCAAGCTGGACGGTCATTTTCCCCTCTCCGTATGGCAGACAGGCTCCGGCACCCAGTCCAACATGAACGTCAATGAGGTCATCGCCAACCGAGGAAACGAGCTGGCGGGCGGGAAGCTGCTTCACCCCAACGACCATGTGAATATGTCCCAGAGCTCCAACGACACCTTCCCCACGGCCATGCACATTGCCGCCGTCTGCGCCATCCGGGAGAAGCTGCTCCCCGCCATGGAGCGGATGATCTCCACCATGAAGGAGCTGGAGGAGGCCAACCGCGGCATCGTGAAAAGCGGCCGCACCCATCTGCAGGATGCCACTCCCATCGCCTTTTCCCAGGAAATCAGCGGCTGGCGGGCCATGCTGGAGCGGGATCAGGAGATGATCCATTTAGCCCTCGGCCCTTTGTCCCACCTGGCCCTGGGGGGTACGGCAGTGGGCACCGGGCTCAATGCCCACCCGGAGTTTGCCGTCCGGGCCGCCGAACGGATTTCCCAGCTGACGGGCTACCCCTTCCAGACCTCCGAAAACAAGTTCCAGGCCCTCACCTCCAAGGACGAGCTGGTGTTCGCCCACGGGGCCCTGAAAGCCCTGGCCGCCGACCTGATGAAGATCGCCAACGACATCCGCTGGCTTGCCAGCGGGCCCCGGTGCGGTCTGGGGGAGATCACCATCCCCGAGAACGAGCCCGGCAGCTCCATCATGCCCGGCAAGGTCAACCCCACCCAGTGCGAAGCCGTGACCATGGCAGCCGTTCAGGTCATGGCCAACGACACCGCCGTGGGCATGGCCGCCTCCCAGGGAAATTTCCAGCTGAATGTGTTCATGCCGGTGTGCATCCACAATTTCCTCCAGTCCGTCCGGCTGCTTTCGGACTGTCTGGTATCCTTTGAGAAAAACTGTGTCCGGGGCATCACCGCCAACAGGGAGAAGATGCACCACAACCTCCATAACTCCCTTATGCTGGTTACCGCCCTCAGCCCCCGGATCGGCTACGAAAACGCCGCGAAAACCGCCCAGTACGCCCACCGCCAGGGGGTTTCCCTCCGGGAGGCCTGCGTATCCCTGGGCTTTCTCACCCCGGAGGAGTTCGACGATCTGTTCCACCCCGAGGAAATGATCTGACCTTTCCCCAAGCAGCTTTAAAGCGTAAATTGTTGTTTACACGTGCGCACCCGAAAAAAGCTGTCATTGCGAGCCAGTTCGCAAACTGGCGTGGCAATCCCCCGGTTAGAGGGAAAATGTACCGAAATGTGCCCGGAAGAGTGGGAACCGCTGCGATTTTTGGCGGTAATCGTT